>JBAVWD010000251.1:0-9840 GCA_049697655.1 Anaerolineae bacterium
ACCCGGATCAGGTTCATGGGGTCGAGGGCATTGCGGGCCCTCCTCTCAGCCTGGCTCACCAGGCTCCCCTGGATGCTTCTATTCAGTTTCCGTCCTGATTATACAGCAGATCGCAGAATCTGTAAAGTCCCACGGCCAGCGCCCACTGTCCCACCGGGGTACTAGTCATCCCCCACAACTCAGGTATCGCTGGGCGCCCCCTCGATGTTTTGCCGCCTGGCCTTCTCCGCCTTCCTGGCAACGGAAAAGGCGCAAGCGTCTTCACCCCGTGCGGCGCACTCCACCTCGGTAGCATCGTATTCCTCGGAGCCGGTCAGCCAGTGCAATGCCTCGATCAGCATCCCGGCGCTCCCATGGCAGATTGTGCTCTCTGAGGTCCGTCCCCAGCATTCAGGGCACTTCTCGATGATGAAGACTAGATCGTCCCCACGCTCCTCAAGCCGGGCCTCTTGATCACTGAGCTTAGACAGGACCTCCGCCAGGGTGTTCAGCCCGACCTTCACCTTGGCTCCAGCAGGAAGCAGACAGAAGGCAGGGTCAGGCAGATCCGCCATCAGACCGCCTTCTGTCACTGCAGACCTCAGCGTTGCTCTGCCCGCTCGGAGACAAAGCCCCCTTGCCCCATGCGGCCCGTACATCTCCACCATGGACTCATTGACGGCGGCGAAGTCCTCGAAGCTGAACCCGCGATCGAGCGTATCTGGTGGATAGTGACCGATCAGGTTCCCCAATCCGGCCAAACGGAGAACGGCAGCCACTCCATTGCTGCCCATGAGATCCTCAATGGCTGCCAGGTAGAGGCGCGCCAGCTTGTTGGAGTAGTACCTCTCCTCGGGGTCTGATGCCTCTCTCAGGTCACACCTCCGCCGGCGTTAGTACGGTCTACTGAATGAGTGATCTCCTGAGTTGCCGAATTCCGGTTCAAGAGCCCATCAAGTCGGCCAGTGGGTTACCCGTCAGCTCCATCGGGCGGCAAGTCACACGATCTCTGCCAGGTCGTCAGCGGCACGCTTCATATCGAGGAGCAACAAACCCAGCCTGGCCGTGCCCCGGGCGAGCACCGTCAAGACAGCTTCCTCACCGACGGCCCTCAAGATCACGTATCCGTTCTCCCCCCGTATGTGGACCTGCTCCAACATTCCCCGCCCCAGCTCGCCAGCAATGCGTTCACCAAGCGATAGCATGGCAGCAGACATCGCAGATACACGATCCTCTTCGACACCGGGGGGGAGGGAAGAAGCCATGATCAAGCCATCCAGGCTGACCACTGCCGAGGCCTCGATATCAGGGGTGCTCGCCTGGAGATCCCGCAAACGCTCCACCATCTGTACCGTCCTCGGTTTCGCCATCAGTCTCCCTCCTCGGGCAAGTAGGAAGCTCTCGTCTGCAGGTTTCGCGGAGCTCTCTGCCCCTTAGGTGCGGTTGACAGAAACCGCCTCGCCGACCTCTCTGCCCTGCTATCCTCCGGGGGCCGACTCCAGGATAGAGTACAGCAGTTCGAGAAGCACGTGTCTCACGCTCTCGCGATTGGTGGCAACACAGGACAAGACCTTGGTATCGGAAGGCAGCTTCAACGCGATACGGAGGTCGTCGGGTGCCCAGGCATCTTCCATATCCTGCTTGTTTGCCGCTATCACATACGGGGTCGGGGAGTATAGGCGGAAGCGGCCAACTATCGTCTTGGCCTCACGGAAGGTCTCCGGCCGTGAACTGTCCACCAGCACTACGAAGCCCAGCATCCCTTCCGACAGGATATCCCACATGAAGTCAAAACGCTTCTGACCCGGAGTGCCGAACAGATAAAGAATCAGACCGCTGTCCACAGTGATGCGGCCGAAATCCATGGCCACAGTTGTCCGGCCCTTGACGACCCGTGAGCCGTCCGTGATCTTCTGCTCGGTGGATACGACATCTATCTCGCTGATGCTACTGATGAACTCAGTCTTGCCAGCATTGAAAGGTCCAGTGATGACTATCTTGACGGTTTCCATGCACACACCATTGATGATCCGGAGTCGCGTCACCGCGTCAGGGCCAACGACGGCTGAGCCTACATCCTCTTGACCTTGTCGATGAGACGAAGAATCAGACTCCGTTTCACGGGCGGGGGCGCGCTCACTGCCTCTGACGCCGCAGGAAACTCCTTCGGTGCCCCCGGTATCACTAGTTCGACGAGCCCTGCTGAGAGCAGCCCGTAGACAATCCTCCTGATCTTGAAGTCGCCCATGGAGTTGGCCTTGGCGATCTGCCTGATGGAATTGCGCGGATTGATGAAGGAGATGACCCTCCACTCCTCGACAGTCAGGTTGATGTCGCGCAGTTTGGCATCCGGGCGCTCTGTGAACTTCAACGCCATTTCCAGGTCCGGCAGCTCATTCTGGAGCATCTCGTATTCCTTGACCCGCCGGCTGCCCTCCATGATAATGTTCTCGAGGTTGATGGGAACTGTGATCGCTCCCTCTGACGGAAGCGTGTTGGGTTCGAAGCGAAACAAACCCTCGTTCCAGGTGAACAGCAGATACACTACGTCCAGAGTGTGGGACCGGACACTCTGGATGATGTCCTCCTGCGTCACGAAGCCAGCATTGATGAGCAGAAGGCCCAACTCCTTGTCAGCGTTGCTCTTGGAACGGGCGCGAACCACACGAGACTGCTCCTGACTGATCTTGCCTGCCTTCTCCAGCATGCCGACTAGCCCGTCCTCCTGGCCATTCAGAGAGGCGTAGACCAGCTTTCCTTCCTTGAAGCAGACCTCCGCCTTCTTACCGCGCCCCTCGATGGTCAGCGAACCGGTCTTACGCGCGAGATTGATGAGGTTGAAAAGCTGAGTGACGTTGAAATCCTTGAGACTACCTTTTAAGGCCATCTTTCGGCCCTCCGCACGCTACAAGCATCAGCCGCTGGGGTCAGGTCCAAACAACGCAGGATATGCTGGTTCACGCCCACTGCTCCAATCCAGCAAGGAGGTTGAGACAGGGACATGAACAGCCTTTTATTATACATCCACCTTGCTGGGAAGTCAACCGCAGCGGAACTCCGCCTTGGGGCGCGTGGCCTGGGTAGCTTGCGCCTTGAAGCGACAGTCGAGGATACCATACCTCGTCGCCAGAGAAGCTAAGCCCGCTTAATCTTTTCTGAATTCTAGTATATGCTTCAGAATCATGTCAATAGCCTAAAGGTACCACCGTTGACTTTCGGCAACGGAAAATCTAGAATCTGCCCGGCAGGCACAGCGCAGGCAGAATGAACCTGGACTTCTGCGCTGGCATGCCAGCCCAATGGGCAAGATCCGTATCATCGAAGGAACGAAAGAGGATCTCTTGGCGCGAGAACCAGTCCCCGGCAGGATGCATCTCTCCGTGGGTCACGAAGCGCTGGCTGTGGGGAACATATGCGCTCTTGGAGATGAAGGCTAAATGCTGACTAGGTGGAGAACATCGTCGCTGCCGCGAGAGAACTGGCAAGCTGATCCCGCAGACACGGGTGCGCCTCGTGCAAGGGCAGTCCCTTGCCCTGACCCCATGTGGGCCAAGTGAGCGCACGATCATGATGATTCACGATTTCGAGCTACAGGCAGAAGCGTTCCACCAGGAGATGTACCGGGAGTACTACCTGGCGGAAGCCGGCCTCAAGGAGCATCTAGAGATCACCCCCATCTACGAGCGCCATGCCCATCTCTTCGACGAGCGCCTCGTCAGAGAGCTGTTGGCGTCCGCCGACGACCGGCAGGAACAGTACGTCACAGAGTGGGTGACGCTGGAATACCTGGAGAACGTGGTCAAAGGGCTGACCGAGCTCGTCACCAACGAAATGAGGAAAGCCACGGTGGAGTGGGACGGGCAGCGGGTGTCCTACCACGATCTGCGGGCCATGATGGCCAACGAGCCAGACCTCCTTCGCCGACACCAACTGGATGAGTTAGAGCGCAAGATCACCGCCACCGCCAATGAAGAGCGGGCAGCACGACTCAGAAGCCTCCAGGACAAGGCCAGGGAACTGGGCTTTGAAAGCTATGCAGGGCTGTGTGATCAGTTGCGGGGTCTCGGGCTCATCACGCTCACACAGCAGACGCAAGCCCTGCTCGACAACACGCGAGAAGTGTTCTTCCACCAGCTGGAACTATATCTCCACGACATGCGGATTCCGGTAGGCGAGGCCCGCAGTTGCGACATCCTCGCCCTCTTCCGCGGCAGGCAATTCGATCCCCTCTTCCCCCAGGAGTCGATGATGCCTGCCCTGACCAGCACCCTGTTGGGGCTAGGCATCGATACCGCCAGGCAAGGGAACCTGGAAGTGGACACCGAGGCCAGAGCCCTCAAGACGCCGCGGGCCTTCTGCGCTCCCATCCGTATCCCGGAAGAAGTCAAGCTGGTCACCAAGCCCATCGGCGGGCCGGACGACTACGCCAGTCTCTTGCACGAGGCAGGACACGCGGAGCACTTCGTGCACGTCGATCCAGGGTTGCCCTTCTCCTACAAGCGCCTGGGAGACAATTCAGTCACGGAGGGATACGCCTTCCTGTTTCAGTATCTGCTGCTCAACAAGGGCTGGATACGCCGCTCGCTGGATATTGAGGACAGCGCAGAATACCTCAGGCTCGAGCGGTTCCGGAAGCTTTGGCTCCTCCGCCGCTACGCCAGCAAGTTGCTGTACGAACGGAAGTTGCACACCCAGCTGGATGGAGCCGAGCGCGAGTACGTCAACCTCCTGGGCGGTGCACTGGGGGTAGCCATAAGCGCCGAGAACTACCTCGCCGACACCGACGATGCCCTCTACTGCGCTCAGTACCTGCGCGCCTGGATCTTCGAGGCTCAACTCAGGCGCCGGCTCGAGGATCAGTTTGGTCCTGAGTGGTTTGCGGCCCGTGACGCCGGCCAATACCTTGTCTCTTTGTGGAAGCGAGGGCAGGAACTCCGTGCCGAGGAACTGGCCCGAGAAATGGGATACGACGGACTCCAGCCAGAGTACTTGATGGCGGAACTTGTCGAGCACGAGGACGACTGATCGTCTGCCAGGCGACGAGGCATTCGTTGCTGTGCGTCTAGGAGTGACTATTGGAGATCACCTTTTGGGGCGCCGCGCGAGCGGTGACGGGCTCGCAGCACCTCGTTGAAGTCAACGGTAGCCGGATTCTGCTGGATTGCGGCCTGTTCCAGGGCCATCGCGCGGAGGCCTTTGAACGTAACCGCAACCTGCCCTTCGATCCCCGGAGCATCGACGCCGTGATCCTCTCCCACGCCCACATAGATCATAGTGGCAACATCCCCACCTTGGTCAAAGGGGGCTTTCGCGGGGACATCCACTGCACCATGGCCACCGCCGATCTGGTTTCGATCATGCTCCGGGACAGCGCCAACATCAACGCCAAGGACGTGGAATACGTCAACAAGAAGCACGGACGCAGGGGGTTCCCTCCGCTGGAACCTCTCTACAGCGTAGAAGAAGCCGAGAACGCCCTGGCGTATCTCGTGGCACACAAGTATGGCCGCGGGTTTCCAGTGGCCAGAGGTGTCCAGGCGCTCCTCATAGATGCCGGGCACATCCTGGGCTCGGCGATCACCGTTCTGGACACCAACGACGATGGACGCAAGGCCCGCCTCGGTTTCACGGGCGACCTGGGCCGACGCAACCTCCCTATCTTGCGTGACCCAGTGATGGTGCAGGACCTGAACTACTTGATCACAGAGAGCACATATGGCAATCGTCTCCATGACGACATCCGTCTGGTGGAGGACGAGCTGGCCGAGATTGTGGTGGAGACACACTCGCGGGGCGGAAAACTCATCATCCCCGCCTTCGCGGTGGAGCGGACGCAAGAGGTGATCTACTCGCTCCACCGCCTCAAGAACGCAGGACGAATACCTGCCCTTCCGGTCTACGCTGACAGTCCCCTGGCCATAGACGCCACGGAGATCTTCCGCCTACATCCCGAGTGTTTCGACGAGGAAACGAACGAGTTCCTGCTCCGGGAACAGGACCCCTTCGGGTTCAGAGGTCTCCACTACATGAGGACCGTGGAGGAGTCGAAGCTCATCAACGATCTGGAAGGCCCGATGATCATCATCTCAGCCTCTGGGATGTGCGAGGCCGGCAGGGTTCTGCATCACCTCAAGAACAACATCGAGGACCCGCGAAACACCGTGCTCATCGTCAGCTTCCAGGCTGAACACACACTGGGGCGCCGCATAGCGGAGAAACACGAGAAGGTCCGCATCTTCGGCGACGAGTACCGCCTCCGCGCGCAGGTGAAAGTCATAGACGCTTTCAGCGCGCATGCTGACAGGGACGAGCTGCTATCGTGGATCGGCCCTACAGCGCCCCATCTGAAAGGGGTTTTTGTGGTACATGGCGAGGAAGAGGAATCGCTAGCCCTGGCAGAGGGGATCAGCAAACTCGGCGTCGGTAATATCTCTGTGCCTCACCATGGAGAAACACTCAGCGTGTGAAGGCCCACGCGCCTACGGTCTGTAATATCGGATCACCTCGGCCACGGGCAGTCTCTCAGGTGCCTCGACCTCAGTGGACTCAGGCACTCCCATGGGGATGAACATCACGAGATCCAGGCCATCCTCGATGCCCAACATCTCCCTCATGGTCTCTCCCACGGCGAGGGGACCATCCATGGCGCAGGTTCCGTATCCCAGGGAGTGCGCTTTGAGCAGCATGTTCTGCACAGCCATAGCCACGCTCTTCTGCACCGTGTCTATGACAATGGGCTTCACATCAAGGCCGACATCCCCCAATGCTCTGGTCTTCTCGATCACCGTACTCATGGGCATCTTGAGCACCGGGTTTTCGTATGGCTTGGTGCAGGCCACGATCACCAGCGGAGCGTCGGTGAAAAAGCTGGTGTAGCTGCGCAGAAACCGGCAAAAGGCAGCGATCCTCTTCTCCCCCTGACTGAGAGCTTCCTTCGAGAGGGCCTGGAACTTGTCATAGACCACCTGGGCCATCCTGGCGATCGTCTCCCTGTCCTCCACGATGATGAACCGCCACGGCTGGATGTTGGTGCTGCTGGGTGCCCAGCTGCCAGCCTCAATGATCGCTTCGATGTCCTCCCGCGGGATGGGCACATCGGACTTATACTTCCTGATGCTGCGTCGCTGTCTTATGGCATCGTCCAGGTCCATGCTATCCTGCCCTCCTCTCACATCTGCACCATACAACACCGGCAACTGCCGGTCGTCACGCACTCCGGACTGGCTTGACCTTTCTGGCGTCTTCACAGCCACGATCACACCGACCGAGCTCCATCCAGCCTGGACTTCTCGTCGCTCCACAGAGAACAGCGGATGGGTGAACAGCTTCTGGGTCTCCCTCCAGGTCCGTGGCGACACCGTGATCCGAAACGCCCAGTTCAGGAACCGACTCCAGACATCGTCCTTGAGGATATACCCTCCCTCCGCCACGACCAGTCGTCCTCCAGGCACCAGCACCCGTGCCATCTCTCCCTGGGCAGCAGGATCCAGGATGAAGTAGTCAGGGAACGTGGTTACCAGGGAGTCGAAGGTCCCGTCGGCGAAGGGCAGATCCTGAACGCGCGCTCGGCAGATCGGCGCCTTCCGGCCCCTGCCGCGGAACTTGCGCGCCGTGATACCTGCCATGTGAGGAGAGAGCTCTATGCCCACGCAGCGAAAGCCTTCGGTCACCATATCCCACAGCAGATTGCCCGTGCCAAAGGCAACCTCCAGCACCCGCTCTCCTCGCAGTTCCGGCAAAGCGGCTCGTTGCCAATCGTGCCACCTCCCGCGTGACACGACGCGGCTCACCCCATCATACGTCCAGGCGAACTCGTTGTAGAAGTGGCTGAACGCGAACTTGACGAACCTGTACCAGAGGCGCAAAGGTAGAGTCCCCTGACCGGTATTGTAGGTGTTTACTTCTGCCCGAGCAAACGGTGACATGGCAGCGCAAGCCTGCCTGCGCTACAATTGCGGGGGTAGGCAGCTGAGCGGAGGTGCCATCATGAGAACAGGTATCAGGGCCCCACGAGGGACACAACTCACCTGCAAGGGCTGGGGACAGGAAGCGGCCATGCGTATGCTGATGAACAACCTGGACCCCGAGGTGGCAGAGAAGCCTGACGAACTGATCGTCTATGGAGGTCGGGGCAAGGCCGCGAGGAACTGGGAAGCTTTCGACGCCATCGTAGCCGCGCTGAAAGAGCTGGAAAACGATGAGACGCTCTTGGTCCAGTCAGGGAAACCGGTGGGCGTCTTCCGGACCCACCCCGATGCGCCCCGGGTTCTCCTCGCTAACGCCAATCTTGTGCCTGCTTGGGCAAGCCAGGAGTACTTCAACGAACTGGACGCCAAGGGCCTCACCATGTACGGCCAGATGACGGCGGGCAGCTGGATCTACATCGGCACGCAGGGCATCCTTCAAGGCACCTATGAAACCTTGGGAGCGGCAGCTCAGAAGCACTTCGGGGCGAGCCTCAAGGGCAAGTTTGTGCTGAGCGCCGGACTGGGAGGCATGGGAGGCGCGCAGCCCCTGGCCATCACCATGAACGAGGGGGTCGGCCTGGTGGTGGAAGTGGACGCGGCTCGCGCCCAGCGGCGACTGGATACCGCCTACGTGGACGTGGTCGTGGACGACCTGGAGGAAGCGATGACGCTGGTGGAGCAAGCGCTCTCCAAGAGAGAGGCGAAGTCCATCGGGCTCATCGCCAACGCCGCCGACGTCTATCCCGAACTGGTCATCCGAGGCGTGGTGCCAGATATGGTCACCGACCAAACACCAGCCCACGATCCCCGCAGCTACATACCGCAGGGACTGTCAGTGGAAGAGGCCCAGAGACTGTGGGACACAGACCCCGAGGAGTATACCCGTCGCTCCATCGAGTCCATGGGGCGACACGTCCAGGCCATGCTCGATTTCCAAAAGCAGGGCGCCGTCGTCTTCGACTATGGAAACAACATTCGACAACGTGCCTACGAAGCGGGTGTGAAGAACGCCTTCGACTTCCCCGGCTTCGTTCCTGCGTACATAAGACCCCTCTTCTGCGAGGGTAAGGGCCCCTTCCGCTGGGTAGCGCTTTCGGGAGATCCCAAGGACATCTACAAGACCGACGAAGTCGTGATGCAGGAGTTCTCCCACGACGAACACTTGGTGCGCTGGATCAGAATGGCCCAGGAGAAGGTCAAGTTCCAGGGGCTGCCGTCGCGTATCTGTTGGCTGGGCTACGGCGAGCGAGCCAGATTCGGATTGATGATCAACGACATGGTGGGCAGTGGCGAGATCTCCGCGCCCATCGTCATCGGACGGGATCACCTGGACGGCGGATCGGTGGCCTCTCCCTATCGGGAGACAGAGGGCATGAAGGACGGAAGCGACGCCATCGCCGACTGGCCTCTGCTCAACGCCCTGCTGAATGCGGTCGGCGGCGCGACGTGGATCTCTATCCACCACGGTGGCGGCGTAGGAATCGGCTACTCCATCCACGCTGGACAGGTCATCGTGGCGGATGGCACATCAGAGGCCGCTCGACGTCTGGAGCGCGTCCTGACCACCGATCCCGGCTCCGCTATCATGCGGCACGTCGATGCCGGCTACGAGGAGGCCAGAGACGCCGCCAAGCGCCACGGGATCAAGATTCCCATGATGAAGCGAGACTGAGAAAGGTCCTGTACAGACGATGTCACTCGATCTGGTAGTCCACAGCGCCCGGCAACTGCTGAGCCTGGCCTCGCCGGAAGGCCCCAGGCGTGGCCCAGCGATGGGTGAGCTGAGCCTTATCACAGATGGCGCCGTGGGCATCCAGGGCGACCGCATCGTCCTCGTGGGCAACACTCAGGAAGTCATCGCTGCGGCGGGAAGCGGCTCCAGGCTCATCAACGC
>JBAVWD010000252.1:0-5493 GCA_049697655.1 Anaerolineae bacterium
GTCGGGGCGCGTCTGTTCTCGCCGCTGATCGTAGGGCTCGGACACGGGGAGAACTACCTCGCCTCCGACATACCAGCCGTCATGCGCCACACGCGGAGCGCTCTGGTAGTGGACGACGGGGAGGTGGTGACCTTGACGCCCGAAGGAGTAGTCATACACACGCTAGAGGGCGAAGAGGTGCGGCGTGAGCCCTTTCACATCTCCTGGGACCTCCAGTCGGCGGAGAAGGGCGGGTATCCCCATTTCTATCTCAAGGAAGTCCATGAGCAGCCGGAGGCCATCGTCAATGCCCTACGGGGTCGCCTGGACGGGCGGCTAGTGAGCCTCTCCGAGTGGTCCCATTTGGACCTTGGCCAGGTCAACCGAGTCACCATCGTTGCCTGTGGCTCTTCCTACTACGCGGGACTGGTGGGCAGATTGCTGATGGAGAGGTGGGCAGGTCTTCCTGTGGAGGTGGAAGTAGCATCGGAGTTCCGGTACCGCGATCCTCTGATCGACGACAGGACATTGGTTGTGCTCATCACGCAATCGGGGGAGACAGCTGACACACTGGCCGCGTTCCGGCTGGCCCAAGAAAAGGGCGCGCTGACCGTGGCGATCACCAACGTGATGGGTAGCTCGGTGACTCGCGGCGCGGACGCCACCTTCTACCTCCAGGCTGGCCCGGAGATTGGCGTGGTTGCTACCAAGACCTACGTCACCGAGTTGGTGGTGTTGTGTCTTCTGGCGCTGGATCTGGCGCATGGTCGCGGTCGCCTGTCAGAGGAGGAGATCGAGCAGGTGGTGGGTGAGCTAAGGGAGCTGCCCTCCAAAATCGAGGCCGTCCTGGAGCAGGAGGAGGCCATCGCCGAGATAGCTCGGCAATACGCTGATCGGCAGGGTTTTTTCTTCATCGGGCGGAACCTGGGCTATCCCACAGCGCTGGAGGGAGCTCTCAAGCTCAAGGAGATCAGCTACGTTCATGCCGAGGGCTATGCAGGGGGCGAGCTCAAGCACGGTCCCATCGCCATGTTGGAGCCAGGGTTTCCAGTGTTTGCTATCGCGCCCCGAAGTGAGACCTACGAAAAGCTGATGAGCAACATCCAGGAAGTTCGGGCCCGACAAGCCGATGTCCTTTCCGTGGCCACCGTCGGAGATGTGGGCATCGGCGACCATTCTGAAGCGGTGTTCTACATCCCGGAGGTGCGAGAGGCCTTGAGTCCCATCCTGGCCATCGTCCCTCTCCAGCTATTCGCCTACTACGTGGCTGTCGAGCGCGGCTGCGACGTCGATCAGCCGCGGAATCTGGCTAAGTCGGTGACGGTGGAGTAGGGCCGGTTCGCCACAGTGGAGCCTCATTCGGACCTGGCCCACGGCTGGCTGCATCGACCGCCGGGGCCGATTCCGTGATGTCACAGAGGTCACGGTTGCGAGAGAGGCCGCTGCAGCTCTGAGCGCGCAGAGGTGTGCGGCACGCGCGGCAGAGTCTGGCGTCGGGTTCAGTTAGGAGAGGGTACCGATCATTTTCACTGGCGACCTGAGGAGGAGTCATGGGAGAAAGACTGGAGGAACTGCGCAGGCAATTCGGTCTTGTAGCCGACCTCGAAGCTGCCGGAGGTGTGTTGGGCTGGGACCAGCAGACGTACATGCCACCTGGCGGCGCACAGGGTCGGGCGATGCAACTCGCCACCCTAGGCCGCCTGGCTCACCAGCAACTGGTGAGCGACGAGATGCGGGCGACACTGGAGGCGGCAGAGTCGGAGGTTGAGGGCCTGGACCCTGATTCGAATGAAGTCCGCATGGTGCGCAAGGCTAGGCGCGACTTCGACAAGGCGCGGAAGGTGCCCTCTGAGTGGGTCGCGGAGTTCAGGCGAGTGACCGCCCTGGCCCACCAAGTGTGGGAGAGGGCGAGGGCCGAGTCCGACTTCTCGCAGTTCCAGGCTCCGTTGGAGGAGATCGTACAACTGCGGCGCGACTATGCGGACTTCTTCGCCCCATTTGACCACGTGTACGATCCGTTGCTCGACGATTTCGAGCCGGGCATGAAGACCACGGAGGTCAAGGCTGTCTTTGGCGAACTCAGGCCGGAGCAGATCTTACTGGTGCAGGAAATAGTGGACCGGGGCACGCCCGTGGACGATTCCGTGGTGCACCAGCGCTTCGACGAGCAGAAGCAGCGGGACTTCGGAATGGAGGTAGCCAGGGCCCTGGGATATGACTTCGACAGGGGCCGGCAGGACAAGTCCGTCCATCCCTTCACATCCGGCTTCGGGACGGGTGACGTGCGCATCACCACGCGCTTCGACCAGGGTTTTCTCAACACGGCTCTCTTCGGCACGATGCACGAGGCAGGTCACGCCATGTACGAACAGGGCGTCAACCCAGAGTTCGACAGGACGCCCCTGGGCATCACTGCTTCTCTGGCCGTGCACGAGTCGCAGTCGCGGATGTGGGAGAATCTGGTGGGGCGCAGCCGCGCCTTCTGGGTAGGATTCTACCGTCGACTCCAAGAGGTCTTCCCGGATCAACTGGGGAGCGTGGAGCTGGAGACCTTCTACCGTGCCATCAACAAGGTAGAGCCTTCGCTGATCAGGGTGGAAGCCGATGAGGCTACCTACAATCTGCACATCATGTTGCGCTTCGAACTGGAAATCGAGCTCATGGAGGGCGCTCTGGAGGTGGCTGACCTCCCCGAGGCGTGGAATAGCAGGTTCCAGGAGTTCCTGGGGATGGTGCCGCCAGACGATGCCAAAGGGGTGCTGCAGGACATCCACTGGTCGGCCGGGATGTTCGGATACTTCCCGACGTATGCGCTGGGCAACCTCGTGGCCGCTCAGCTCTGGGACAAGATCGTAGAGGATGTTCCAGGGTTGGAGACGAAGATCGGGCAGATGGAGTTCGGGGACCTGCTGGGTTGGCTGCGCGAGAACGTACACAGGCACGGGTCCAAGTTCGAGCCGGTGGAGTTGCTCACGACGGTGACAGGGAGTGGGCTCACGGCTGAGCCCTACCTGCGGTATCTGCGGGAGAAGTTCGGCGACATCTATGGCCTCTAAGCGACGGGCCTACCGCCGTGTGTTCTCCAGTCCTGACGCACTGGCACATCAGGGCGCGCCTGGCCTCGCGACATCCTTTGGACCATCGGTCCGAGCGCTTCCATTCTGGTGGCAATCCACGAAGGGTCGTCCCCGATGAAGGCAGTGATGGTGGGCCCATTCGGGCTGGGACCAAACGGTACCATGTCCCGGCGCGCGCTGCCCCTGGCCAAGGCCTTGGTAGCCCGGGGCCACCACGTTGAGGTGGTCTTGCCTCCCTGGAGTTGTCCTGAGGATAGCGGTCGAGCCTGGCATGAGGATGGAGTCGATGTGTGCAACATCGCCCTGCCGCGTCCCGTACCTGTGCTAAGAGATGCCCTCATCGTCTGGCGTTTGGTTCGCCGCGCGCTGGCCTGCCATTCCCAGGTGCTGCACTTCTTCAAACCAAAAGGATACGCTGGCCTGGCAGCGTTGCTAGTATGGTATCTGGCAAGACTGCGGTTAGTGAGAGTGCGTGTGGTCCTTGACAGCGATGACCGGGAAGGACGCGGAGGGTGGAACGATATTGGGCCCTACTCCTGGCTCGAGAAGCACTTGTTCGCCTGGCAGGAGGGGTGGGGCATGACCCACTGCCATGCGCTGACCTTGGCCAGCAGGACGTTGGAGGGTCTCGCCCTTGAGTTGAGAGCCGGCGTCGAAGGGGTCTTCTACGTACCCAACGGAGCTTCCTGCGAGGATGGGTCAGCGGACCCGAGGGCCGGGACCAGGGTGCGGGCTCAGTGGGGACTCGGAGGCGATCCTGTGGTGCTCCTGTACACCCGGTTCTTCGAGTCTGAGCCGAGCCGAGTGATGAGCATACTGGCTCAGGTGATGAGGGAGAGATGCCGTCGACCCGCCTACTGGTGGTGGGTAGGGGCCTCTGTGGAGAGGAGGAGCGCTTCCTGGCCTTGGCTCGGGAGGCAGGACTTGCTTCGAATGTCACCTACACGGGCTGGCGGCAGAGGGACGAATTGGCGGGGTACTTCGCCGCCTCGGACCTGGCGATTTTTCCTCTTGAGGACACGCTCTTGAACAGGGCACGCTGCCCGGCAAAACTAGTGGATCTGATGGCAGCGGGCCTGCCGGTGGTGGCTGACGATGTGGGGCAGGCGCGTCAGTACATCGAACATCTGTCTTCGGGCTATCTGGTGCCACCTGGAGACACGCACGCTTTCGCCACCGGTGTGCTGCGGCTCCTCAGGGATGGGGAGTTGAGGTCTCGGCTGGGATGGCACGCCAGGCAGCGCGTCACGGAGCACTTCGCCTGGCACAAGCTGGCAGCTGTCGTGGAGAGGGCATACTCAGGATGAGCGCTGCGCACCTTGGCCGGAGGGCGGTCCGCTGGCTGCCAGTGCTCCTTTGGATGGCTGTGATCTTCTATCTATCCGCCCAGCCCGACCTGCCTCACCACCCTGAGGCGATGATCGATGTGATTGTCAAGAAGCTGAGTCACATGGCCGAGTATGGCATACTGGCAGCACTGGCCCTGTGGGCGCTGGGAGGCCCTTCGTCTTCGATCCCCAGAAATCATTTCCTCTGTGCCTTTGCCCTGGCGGCGCTATATGCGGTCTCCGACGAACTGCACCAGCGCTTCGTGCCCGGGAGAGACCCTCAGCCCCTGGATGTGGGATTCGATGTCGCGGGTGCTGCCCTGGCCCTGTTCGCGATGTCGACGGTGCGGCGAGCCCGGCAACGCCCGCAGGGGGATTGACAGTGGCCGTTACCCCGCTTATGATCTGGCCGTGAACGCGTCCGTTTCCGTTAGCGGAACATGGAGACGGCTGGGCTTGGTCTCTGAGCACGTACTGCATCCAGCCCTGGTGGCGGTGCCGGTCGTGATCGCAGGGCTGGCGCTGGTTCTACTACCAGTGAGCTGGGCGGCATACCTCACACTGGCCGCTGGGGCACTCGTGCTCATTCTGCTCCGTCCAGTCCTCGGCCTGTACCTCCTGGTTCTCGCCATCCCCTTTGGATCCTTGAAAGAGATCAGCGTTGGTGTTATCAGCGTAGGCGGCGCCGAAGTGCTGGCGGCGCTGACCTTCGCTGCCTGGCTCGCTCAGATGCTGGCGCGCAGAGAGGTCAGGACAGTGCGTGCTCCTCTCCTGGTTCCGCTGCTGGCATTCCTCTTCGTGGCTTCGTTTTCTGTGATCGGCGCTCTCTCCCTCCAGTGGAGCCTCAAGGGATTGCTGGTCTGGTTGGAGTTGCTGGCGGTGTACCTTCTGGTGGTGAATCTGGTGGGCTCCCGAGAGGTCAGGATCATGGTGCTTGTGATCCTGCTCGCCGGTGGTCTAGAGGCCTTGCTGGGGATCTACCAGTTCTTTGGCCGTGTGGGACCGGAAGGCTTCGTCCTCTTCGATCGCTTCATGCGCGCCTATGGCACGTTCGACCAGCCAAACCCGTACGGAGGCTACCTGGCGCTCATTCTCCCTCTGGCCCTGAG
>JBAVWD010000253.1:0-4243 GCA_049697655.1 Anaerolineae bacterium
CACTGCTTGCTCGCGTGGTTCACCGCAAGCTGAGGGGGTGCCGCCGCAGCAAAGGCTCCCTGGCTCCCCGAACAGAACAACACAACCAGGGTCAACCACAATAGACTCTTCCTGACTTTCATAGCCATTCTCACCTTCTTAGCCGCTGTCCGAGCTGTCCTTACTATATGCGCATGGCGGCGTGCATGCCAAACATCCCCTTTGATCAATACCGCGTCAATACAGCCGCCAGACAGCTGGCGCCTCACTCGCCGCTCCGAGCAACAACTACTACCGCCACAAGACGACCAACAAACGCAAGAAACGCCGGCAAAACGAGTGGCGAAGGCGCGGCCGGCCGCATGCGGTATTGGGCCGCCTCTTCCTCTAGAGCGATACGCTTCTCAACCATCGCCAACTGTGGTGCAACAGGGCAGCAACGCTGAGGATGATGCCCCAATAGAACATGAACTCGAACACCGCCACAGCGATGGCAGCCGCAGGTACAACACCCCGCAACACGGGCGGTTTGTCTGCTATTCCCAGGCAAACGGCCCATATGTGAGTTATCATACCCCACAGGCCGCCCAGGAGGCAGAAACCTGTCACTGGACTGCCTGGAAAGCGCATGGCCAGCCGCCAAAGCAAGAGACTAACGCCAGCAAACAGCAAACCATAGGCTGGTGGAATCAGCCAACGCGCCCAGGCAGGAAACACATAGTGGTAGACAGAATCCCAGAAATTGCCTAACGCCCAAGTCCAAATGCTGCACCAGAAGATGGCGGTAGTGGTGACTAGTGCCCATTTGAACTGGCGAAATGTTGCGTCGTCTATGCGCCAGAGCAAGATGGGAACGAATGCGGCATCGATCACAGCAAAGACGAGAGTAGCTCGCCAGAGCATCTCCGAGGTCACTTGAAAACCAGGAGGGAACATCGGTGAGAACCCTCTTCTTGTCTTTCCCAGGCGGAGCTATGGGGCTAGGCAACCTAACGGCCTTGAGGTAAGGTGCCCAGTTGCTCGGGCAACGCGCCCCTCGCCCTCCGGCAACTTGGCAGGCAAGACAAGCTCCAACTTGCCGCACGCCAGCGGGATCAGCTTCAGCGAGTTGTTAGCCCGCTACCTGTCATGATGATTGCTGCATTTGACATTGCCCAAAATGCCGACGTTCAGCCAAACGGCAGAGCTTCCACCCGCCGGAGGGAGTTGTTGCGCATCACGGTTGCTCGCTCGAAGACTCAACCGGGATGTCAGCCGACCAGGCTCTTGCACGGGCGACTCTCTTTTCCTCCAAGGCTTGTGGTATTCGCTCAAACCCGGGTAGCTCGTTGTTCCAGATACGCGCTTTCCGTCCGTCTTGGAGCGTAATCAGAATGCCGCTTGATTCGTGTCGTAGGATCCTTCTCAGCACTATCGCGCTGATAAGCTGACGAGACAACAAGAGAAGAATCATCAACAGCCATACTAGAACACGCGCCCATGCTGGCAATTTCAGAGTCCACGGCTGGTATGCCGCCATCTCACTGTACAGGTACGTTCTGGGATGCCACAAACCGGCAACGATCAGCCGATCAGGACAGATTTCGACCCAAAATGCCGCATTCAGGGCAGCAGCGACAAACAACGCGACGCCCAACAGCGCCACAAACCAGAAAAACAGCGTAAACCATATCCAGCCCGGGTCAAGGACACTCGGCCTCGACGTTGCGTTGTATATCACTATAAAGGGGACGGCGAAAAAGCCGCCGGTCAGGGCACTCGCCGCTGTGTCCATCAGAATGACATGCCGCACGAGCGGATATGCCACCGAGCCCGGCTTGCGCTTGCGCCAGGGGATGAGGACATAGATCGCAATTCCTGCCAAAGCCAGCCATATACTGAACGACCGGTACGGGTACAATAGCGCGGGTGGCGCGTACTCCCTCATCAGGGCAAGGTCCCTGGAAAAGACCGATAAATACTGCGCCTGCTCGCCATCCGAAAGCGATAAGTAGCATAATGACCATTTCTCGTAGATCAGGCTCAATTGAGTGAAAATCCCGTTCAGCGGCGGTTCGTTTGGGTTGAAGTACAGAGCTTTCCCCGCTATCCATCCCACACTCAGACGTTTCTGCCAGTCTCCGGCCGGCGCCTGGTGCGTTACCACATCGTTCACCCGCTTATAGAATGCCACCCAGTCTGCTCCCTGCACCTGGATTAGCCCGTTCCGCGTCTCTTGTGCGACATACTCTTCCAGCGTCATTTTCGCTGCTTCATTGTCCTGCTGGTGTTCTTTTTGGAAGTCCACCGGGGCTACTTCAAGCAGCAACGGCACGGGCTGCAAGAACGTGACAATGGCTGCCAACAGGCAGGACAGTAAGCCCAATCGCCGGATCACTTCAAACATAACTCCTCCGCTCAGGCTCCTCTCAACTCACGTTAGCCCGCACTCTTTGTGCTAAATGGAATGCTAGCGCCTATGCAACCACAAACCGCCAGGTGTTGCACGTACGTTGGTATTGTTCACTACTGTCGACAAGACAAGCGGCCAAACCGCTGCGGGCTGAGCGGCCCGCGCCGGTGCCGCAGCCGCTCCCTCGCTCGCCAAGCAGAACAGCATAATGAGCAAGACCAGCAGTAGACTTGTCCTGACTCTCATACTCACTCTCGACCCTCCTATCAGCTATGTGCGCTGCCCGCGCACGCGCACAGGGGGGACACCCCAGAGCTGCCTTCTTTTGCAGTGCCACCTCAAGAGCGCCACACCATGGCTGGTGGTCAACCAGCCTCGAAGGCCTGGACTGAGCGTGCGATCGCCCGGTCAACTCGAGCACGCTGCGTTCCGCCCTCCTAGAGAATGTAGCTGGCTTGCCTCTGCCCAATCATTGGGCACGCTTGGACAGACCAAGCCGAGGGGCCGCGCCTTTGAGTCTGCCAGGCAGAGATTGTATGGCGAGAAGCTCCACAAGGCTAGTCAGGGAGGGGCCCCACAGGCTCGAAGGAGAAAAACACGTGGTACGGCACCCTGGGAAGTTCGGGATCGACCAGCCGGTCAGCGTTGACATGCTGCACCATCGTCCTGCTGCCCACTCGCCGGTGACTGGCGATGACCCCTGCCCCGCTCGGGTTGCCCCGGCCAGGTGGACATCGGCAGGAGGATGACGCACACCCAGGTCCTTTAGCGCGCCCGGAGGGGGTGCAAGCATCGGGTTCGAGGAGCTACTTCATAGATTACACAGCCGAGGAGGGGGTCATTCCAGGTCCTGGTTGGATCTGAGTCTGAGCTCTTCCTGGGAGATGAGGGGGCGGCTCACCATGTCCAGGGTCCGCACCTTCATGCCGCCCTCTTTGACCAGCTCGTAGCCCGCCCTTCTCGCCGCTTCCTGAACGGCTTTGCCTTCCTCGGTAAGCTCGCCATCCTCTTTCATCAGATAGGCATGGGGTCTGAGCACTGCGCCAGCGAACTCCACGCTGGCGTCTTCGGCGAGCTCTTCCGCAATGCGCACGACCGTGTCGAAGTTCCCCATCTCCCACCATCCACTGGTGGACACGAGCACGATCTTCTTGATCTTGACGTCCTCGTGAAACCTGGCCCTGGTGCGACCCTCACGAGTCTCGAGCACTGGTTCAATCAGCGGGCAGAGCCTGTTGATCACGTTCTGCATCTCACCGGGCAAGGGGATATACACGGGACTGGCCAGGACGAGGGTCTCCGCCTCTCTCAGCTTGGGATAGAGCAGCTCCATGTCGTCCTTGATGTAGCATTCCCCAGGCTTCTCGTTCCAGCAATGGAACTCACCAGTACAGGGCTCGACATGCAGGCGGCTGGCGTAGAACAACTCGACGTCTGCTCCGGCGTCCTTCATGCCCTGCAGAAAAGGGCTAAGGACCAGGAACGTGTTCCCCTTCTCCAATCGTGGGCTTCCATTTATGGCCATCACCTTGGTCATGACGCCCTCCTCTGTGAAAAGAGATCAGCCGGGCACCCGTTCCACACCAAACCAGTGCCGAGTCCTCTCCCGCGGAAAAGCCCCAGAGAGCCGCGGTATACCCAGGCTGCCTGGCAGGCGGCTCTGTTATCGCAACGGCTTCCGGGGCATGGACAGCTTCGTCACAATCGCCTCGAAGGTGGAAGCATCATAGCACCCTCCAGGTGGAAACGCCACACAGCATTCTCTGCTTGTGGTGGGTTGGCTGCCCCAAACGCAACAGGCCGCTGCCGGTTGACAACGGCCTGTGATCGATCATGGAAGACGCCCAGCTCTGGTCCTCCAGCCTGGGCCTG
>JBAVWD010000254.1:0-2072 GCA_049697655.1 Anaerolineae bacterium
GGCCAATCCAGGGCCCGCGGCTCTTGGTGAAGAAGATGCAGATCAACTGGATGCTGAGGACAAAGCCATATAAGACCCCCAGAAGGTGCGGGCCAATGGCTTCCTCGCGAAAGGCAAACCAGAAGGAGACCACAAAGAGGAGCATCACAGCTCCGAGAGCCACGAACTCGGCAGCCACACCCCCGGTCAGGACCACGTAGTTCAGCCGGAAGATGAGCAGGAGGAAGTAGGACAAGGCAAGGGACTGCCCGGCGAAGAGCATCACGCGGCTCGCCACCCAGGCCGCGCTGGGCAGACGCAATCGGGCTGATACCAGCCTGGAGAAAAGGACCATCGAGAGTGAGGCCACTGCGCCGCTGCCCAGAAGAGCACCGTAGCTCGACCCTCCCGCTATGTGATCGACGTCGGACAGGAAGAAAAGGAGATAGATGAATATGTACGCCAGACATAGAGCCTGGAGCGCCAGTAGGAGCGCATAGGCGATGGTCCAGAGGAGATTGGGCCTGCGCCGGCCGTCACCTTCCGCGAGGGATTCTGGCACCTCAAAGACCTGGAGGTTGATGACGAACCGGCCGATGGTGATTGGGACCACCATGATCAGGTAGGCCGCCACGAAGATGGCGTTGCCCATGTTCGACGCCACCCGAGCCGTCACATCGCCGCCCCAGGGCAGGGGGTCGAGCTGGAAATGCTGGACGATGCCGTAGAGGGCAATAGGGAAACTGGTGACGATGATCACCGTGAGGAGACGTTCCACCTGTTGCCGCGAACGAAGGGTGTTCAGCATCAGCAGAAAGATCACGACGTAGCTGATGAGTGTGTAGGTGCCCTGCAATCGTGGATAGGAACCCCAGAAACTGATGCTGGGAACCACGGAGGTTATCGTGGTCAAGACGTACACTGCCACCAAGAGCAGCGTGGGCAAAACCAGCGGTGTCAGGAGAAACGCCCGCATTCCGCTTCCACTTTCGGTAGGGGTGCCCTTTGGTCTCCCCGCGAACTCCTCCAGTGACTTGACCAGCCAGGCCACGATCATGACCAGAGCGATGGATCGCAGAAGGCTGAGCTTGTCTGGCTCGAACACCCGGCTGCTATGGACGTTAAAGAAAAGCGGTACGACTATGACCGCTGACAGCCACCCAGCCTCGATGATCTTCTCGCAGAAGAAGGACAACTTGGTCTGCATGCTCAGGCCTTCCCCAACGTCTGCTGGATTCGTCAGGAATGAGTCATGAACTGGGAGCTCAGGAGTGTGGATCCGTCTCCACTCATCCCCTCGCTTCGGAGTTGGATGAGTTGGTCACCTCATAGTGCTTCAGCATGAGGCGTAGGCCCTCATCGATGTCTACCTCCGCCTGGAACCCCAGCACCTTTCTGGCCAACTCGGTGTCGGCGACCAGACGTGACACCCCCCCGCTTTGGGCCGGATTGTGCAGCGATAGGACCCGCCTGCCGAATAGGCGCTCCGTCCTCTTGAGGAGGTCGTTGATGCTCACCTCCTCACCCGTTCCAATATTGAGGATGAAGCCGTTAACGTTGTCGGCCAAACCCGCCGTGGTGAGGGCGCTCACCACGTCAGCAATGTAGATGAAATCTCGCGTCTGCTTGCCGCTGCCGAAGATGGTCGGCGTGCTTCCTGCGAGGGCTTGCTTGAGGAAGTGGGGAATCACTGGAGGGTGCGACGGAGGGACCGCCTGCCCAGGCCCATAAGCATTGAAGATGCGAAGCATGACCACCTCGATGTCATACAGCGTGCCAAGGGCGGACAGGTAGTACTCGGAGGCAATCTTGGATACGGCGTAGGGGTTGGGCGGGCGCACCAGGTCGGTCTCCTTCACCGGTTGCTCCTCTTGCTCACCGTAGACCGTACCTGAAGACGCCAGCACGACCCTGCGTACCCCGGCATCCCTCGCTGCGGTCATCAGACTCACCGTGCCGCCTACGTTCACCTCATTGTATTCCACCGGATACAGTATCGACTCTGACACGGAGACTCGAGCCGCCAGATGGAAGACCACCTCCACGTCCCTCAACAGGGTCCACAGCTTGGGGATGTCCCGCACGTCCCCTCG
>JBAVWD010000255.1:0-2481 GCA_049697655.1 Anaerolineae bacterium
GTTCACGGCTGGGCGAGCCGGCAGGTCGGGCACCGCCCTCTTGCGTTCGTGCACAGGAAGAAAAGATCTCGTGGAGCTTCGGACGTGGGAGACGTGAGACCCTGGCATGAAGAGGATACCTTCTGGGAGACGGCCGGTCCCGTGCTCTTCACGGCGCGACGGTGGGAGGATGCTTCTCGTGAGGTGGAGGCGATGGTGACTCTCCTCGGGCTCTCTCCCGGCGCCAGGGTGCTGGATCTCTGCTGCGGGGTGGGCCGGCACTCCCTCGGGTTCGCCAGGAGTGGCTTCCAGGTGACGGGCGCGGACCGAACAGCAACCTACCTCCATGAGGCGCGCAGACGGGCAGCAGAGGAAGGTCTGCAGGTGGAGTTCATTCAAGAAGATATGAGGACCTTTGTCCGACCAGGGGCCTTCGACGCCGTGGTCAATTACTTCAGTTCCTTCGGGTACTTCGAAAGCGACGACGATGACCGCCGGGTGCTGGCCAACGTCCATCGGTCTTTGAGGGCAGGTGGTGTGCTGCTGATGGAGATGATGGGCAAGGAGATCCTGGCTCGCGTCTTCAGCGAGCGCGGCTGGCGGGAAGAAGACAGAATGCTCATCCTGGAGGAGAGGAAACTTGCCTCGGACTGGAGTACCATCCACAACCGATGGATCATCCTCGAGGACGGAGAAAGGCGAGAGGTAATGCTGACTGTAAGACTGTACTCTGCGGCCGAGCTCAGCAGGCTGTTGAAGGAGGCTGGTTTCGGCAAAGTGGACGTCTACGGAGACCTCAACGGCGCTCCCTACGACATGGGGGCCAAGAGGCTGGTGGTCGTCGCACGTAAGGGTGAGAAGCCATGAGGAGAGCGGAGAGGGAGATCAAGGATAGGAGCACTATAGAAGAGATACTGCGGAGAGCCACGGTCTGCCGACTCGCTGTCTGCGACGGCAACGTCCCCTACGTTGTCCCACTGAGCTTTGGCTACAGGGACAATCGCCTCTACTTTCACTCTGCGCCCGAGGGCAGAAAGATGGAGACGATCAAGGCCAACCCCCACGTTTGCTTCGAGGTGGATGTCGATCATGAGATTGTGCCGGGTGAGATCCCCTGTGGGTGGACCGTCAGGTACCGCAGTGTTATCGGGTTCGGCAAGGCGCGCCTGCTGGAGGACGTGGCACAGAAGAAAAGGGCCCTCGACATCATCCTCGGGCACCACGGGCGCGGACCGTTCGAGTATCCCGAAGGAGCCATCGACGAGGTTGCTGTCGTCGAGATCGAAATCGATAGCCTGACCGGCAAACAGTCGGGATACTAGTGCTGGCCAGGAACGCTGGGCCGAACACCCCGGTGGAGACATACAGCGACGCGGAGGAGAATGACGAGGGCGAGGTTCTTCTCCGGATGGCGACGGCGGCTGTCCCGTTCGCCTTAGTCTATACATGGCCAACGGCCTATTGTGTCCCCCAAGTACTTGCCTAGCCTGCCGAAGCACACACCTGTGGAATCGCCTCGCCCCTATCTCCTTCATACTACCGGATGAAGATAAAAGCCCCATAAAAGAGTAGTTAAGGAAATCTTAAAGGTACAACGCGTCGTTGGCTGCCTGAGGGAGCATTTCGCAGGGCGTGCGAGTGTTTTCGACGAGTCTAACGAGGGTCGTCTAACGCCCTCACGCAAGTGATGGCGGAACGTGCTGCCGAGGGCCCGGTGGTATGCCGCGAACGCCGAAGCTGTGGCCACTCGCGCCAGAGTCACGTCGCGGTGTGGAGTTCGACGCACCAGAGGAGACGGATGGAGCCTGGAAACGAGGAAAAATACGCAGTTTGTTTCCTCCCTGGTCTCGAAGTCGTGGTGGGACGCGGCGCCGGACGGTTGTAGTCCGTAGGGCAAGCTCCAAGCTTGCCCTACGGCAGGACGGCGTGCGCCGACGGCCGTGAGTATGCGTGGCTGACTGCCGTCTTCTGACTGGTGTGCTTGTGGGGCTCGCAGCGAGGGTTTCAGCCCTGGGGGGGTACTGGGATGGAGGCAGGACACGGAACTGGTGCGATACGCGGAAATGCCACCCATCGGGGTGGTATTCGTAGGTCACAGGTCAGCCAAGGGGCGTCGCTACGGCATCATGGCTAGCACGGTCACTGAGCGCCCCACCAGGTCGATGAGGGGCTGGGGGTACAGCCCAATGACCATCACCAGCACCACGCAGATGATGGCCGCGGCCAGGGGGAAGCGCGGTAGGGAGAGCCGCTCCTCGGAAGGAGGCGCCAGGAAGAACATCTGGCGCACCACGTTGAAGTAGTAGACCACCGAGATGACACTGTTCAGCACGCCAATGATGGCCAGATAGTAGTAGCCGGCCTGCACAGCCGCTCCAAACACGAACAGCTTACCCACGAACCCCGCCGTGGGAGGCAGTCCCGCCAGGGACATGAAGAAGATGACCATCACCGCCGCCAGTGCGGGCGCCCTCCTCACCAGTCCTGCGTAGTCGCTGATCT
>JBAVWD010000256.1:0-11939 GCA_049697655.1 Anaerolineae bacterium
GCCCGACGACGAGTTGGGTGAACAGCTCAAAGGACTCGTGCCCGTCCTGCACAGAGTGGGCGACTGTCTAGAGCCGCACTCCGTCAGGCACTCCATCCACTCTGCAGCCAGGGTGGCACTGGAGATATAGCGCGCAGGAGAAGCATACCGCGAGGGGGGTTTGTCTGAGATGGCGAAGCAAGGAGAGGAACTGAGATCGAAGGCCAAAGACCATATAGTGTTCCCCGTGGTCTCACCGCAAGAGGTCTCCAAGATGGGACCATTGGTCCTCACCAGGGGGGAGGGCATCTACGTCTGGGACGTGGACGGCAAACGATACATGGACTCCATGGCTAGCGGCGTGTATGCCGTACACGTAGGCTATGGCCGCAAGGACATCGCCAAGGCGATGGCGGAACAAGCCTCTCGTCTGCACTACTTCTGCCCGTACGGCTACATCAGTGAGCCGGTCATCAGGCTCGGCGAGAAGTTGGCCCAACTGGCGCCGGGGGAACTATCTATCACCTTCTTCACCTGCGACGGCTCCGAGGCTGTGGAGTCAGCATTCAAGATAGCCAAGCAATGGGCATACCACAAGGGCTATCGCCGCAAGTACAAGATCATCTCGCGCCGCAGGGCCTATCACGGCTCGACCATGGGGGCATTGGCAGCCACCGGCACCATGTCTCCCCTGCGAGAGATCATGGAACCTTTGCCGCCGGGATACCGTTTCGCCTCGGCCCCCTACTGCTATCGCTGTGACTTCGGACTGACCTACCCCGCCTGTGGATTGTTGTGCGCCAAGTCCGTGGAGCAGATCATACTCCACGAGGGGCCTGACAACGTCGCAGCCTTCATAGGTGAGATGGTGATGGCCGCCGGCGGATGTATCGTGCCGCCTCCCGAGTACTGGCCCAAGATCAGAGAGATATGCAGCAAGTATGGTGTCCTCCTCATTGACGACGAGGTGGTCTGCGGCTTCGGCCGGACTGGCAAGTTCTTCGGAGTGGAGCACTACGGCATCGAGCCAGATATCATGACCATGGCCAAGAGCCTCACCAGCGGCTACTCTCCGTTGGGGGCCACCATAACCAGGAAAGAGATCATCGAAGACATGCCAGCCTTCTGGCATGTGCACACCTTCAACAACCATCCGGTGAGTTGCACAGCCTCCCTCGAGAACATCCGCATCATCGAGGAGGAGAACCTGGTCCAGAACTCGGCTGAAGTGGGCAAGTATCTCCTCAACGGCCTCCAGAGCTTGAGCCACCATCCGACAGTGGGGGACGTCAGAGGGCTCGGCCTGCTTACGGCCATCGAATTCGTCAGGGACAGAACCACAAGAGAACGCTTTCCCGAGGACCAGGGCTTCTGCGGTCGGGTCATGGACTTGGCCCTGGAGCAGGGGCTCATCCTCCGCCAGGTGGAGGACATCATCGAGTTCTGTCCGCCACTGATCATCACCAAGCCAGAGGTCGATGAGATGATCCAGATCACGGATCGCGCCATCACCCAGGCTGAGAAGGAGTTCGGTCTGTAGGATCCTCTGTAGGATCCACAGAGACTCGTATGCCAAAACCACGGAGCCAGGATGTAGTTGGCGGGCTCGAGCGAGCCGGCCAGAGAGGACTGCTGCACGCCCTGGGCCTGACGGACGAGGAGATCTCCAAACCCTTCATTGGGGTCATCAATACCTGGAGCGAGATCAATCCAGGCCACGTCCACTTGCGCCGGCTAGCCAACGCGGTCAAGCTCGGGGTCGTCTCCGCAGGAGCCACTCCCTTTGAAGTCAACACCATCGGTCTCTGCGATGGCATCGCTCAGGGTCATGCTGGCATGCGCGCCATACTACCGAGCCGGGACCTGATCGCTGACTCCATTGAAGTGGCTACCCTCGCCAACGGCTTCGATGCCCTGGTCCTGCTAGCCTCATGTGACAAAATCGTGCCCGCCGTCCTGATGGCAGCCGCCCGGCTCGACGTTCCGGCCATCGTGGTGACCGGGGGGCCGATGATGCCCGGGCGATACAAGGGCAGGGAACTGGCGGTCTACGAAGCCAGGGAGGCCCTCGGCCAGTACCTGAAGGGCGAGATGGCGCTGGAGGATCTTCGAGACATCGAAGCCAGCATCTGTCCGGGGCCGGGCTCTTGCTCCATGATGGGCACCGCCAATAGCATGAGTGCGGTGACCGAGGCCGTCGGCATGTCCCTGCCAGGTTGTGCCACCGCCCACGCAGTCAGCAGCAAGAAAGAGGCCCTCGCCAGGCAGAGCGGGGTCCAAATTGTACGCCTCCTGGAGGAGGATGTCCGGCCTTCGTCCATCATGAGCCGGGAGGCGCTTGTCAATGGCATCACCGTTGCCATGGCCATGGGCGGTTCTACCAACGTGGTACTGCACATGTTGGCCCTGGCTCGCGAGCTCGGCGATAGACTGCAACTCGAGGACTTCGACGTCATCAGCACACGGACTCCTTTCATCTGCGATATCAAGCCTAGCGGGACTCGTAGCCTCCTGGCGTTGGAGGAGGCCGGTGGGGTGCCGGCCGTGATGCACGAATTGCGACCTTTGCTCCACCTTGACCTCCCGACAGTCAACGGGAAGACCATCGGGGAGAATGTATCGTCCGCACAGAACCGAGACCCACAGGTCATACGCTCGCTCGTCGAACCGTTGAGGCCGGAGGGCGGCATAGCAGTGCTGAAAGGAAGCCTGTCGCCCGATGGGTGTGTGGTCAAACAATCAGCCGTCGCCCCGCAGATGATGGTCCACCGCGGTCCGGCCAGGGTTTTCGACGGTGAGGCCGCCGCCATGCAAGCCATTACCGGTGGTCAGATCAACCCAGGCGATGTGGTGGTGATCCGCTATGAGGGCCCGCGCGGTGGACCCGGCATGCCTGAGATGCTGATGCCTACCGCCACGCTGACGGGACTGGGCCTCGGTGGGTCAGTATCACTGGTGACCGACGGACGGTTCTCTGGGGCCACCAAAGGGGCCTGCATAGGTCACATTTCGCCCGAGGCCATGGATGGTGGCCCCCTCGCCCTGGTGGAGGAGGGTGACACCATCGAGATTGACATCCCACAGCGCCGCGTCGACCTTGCGGTCCCCTCTGAGGAGCTTGCCCGGAGGACGGAGGAGTGGAAGCCACCCCAGCGCCGCCTTCAAGGATACCTCAAGCTCTACGCCGAGAACGTCGGCCCCAGCCACGAGGGGTGCCTGCTGCATCACTGAGATTCATCAGCAAGAGAGGTAGCTATTATGGAATGGCCGATTGCCTATCTTCACTACGTGCCGGATAGCTCACGTTTCATCGAGATGATGCGTGGCGCGATGAAGGCCATGGACTGCGCCGGCGTCAAGCCTGGAGAGAACGTGGTCATATCTACCGACACTAACAAGCTGCGCATCGCGGAGGCCCTGGCCGCAGCAGCCCACGCTGTGAACGCCGTCCCCACTATCGTCATGATCACACCGCCGGGTGCCCATGGGGCTCAGCCGCCAGCGCCCGTCGTGGGAGCCTGCGCGAAGGCTGATGTATTCTTCCTGCCCACCACCTGGTCCCAAACCCATACCGACGCCAGAATCGAGGCCATCAAGAACGGCGCGCGCGGCGCGACGATGTGCGAAGTCACTGAGGACTGCCTCTGCGTAGGCGGCATACTCGCCGACTTCGAGGAGTGTGACCGGGTGGGCCGGAAACTGGGGGGCGCCTTGAGCCGGGCCAGGACTATGCGCCTGACCACTCCAGCGGGGACTGATATCAGCGGAGAGGTGGCCGGACGCCCCGTCCAGTACGAGACGGGCCTCTTCCGGGAGCCCGGCACCTTCGCCGCCTTGCCCAACAGTGAGATCAACATCTCACCTCTGGAAGGCACGGCAGAAGGGGTGGTCGTGGCCGATGTGCGCATCATGAGCGTGGGCGTGACCCGCAGCGAGCCGGTCAAGATCGTGGTCAAGGGCGGCCAGGTCACAGCGTTGGAAGGCGGCGTCTTGGCTGAGATGTTCAAGCAGCATCTGGAGAGCTTCCAGGACCAGACTGCGTACAACGCCGCGGAGTTCGGTATCGGCCTCAACCCGGAGGCTCGCGAGTACAGCACCAACCTCGAGGATCTGGGCCACATTACGCACGGACACCTCGGTATCGGCAGCAACTACGCCATCGGCGGCAGCGTCCTGGCGCCCTGCCACATCGATGCCATCTTCAAGGACGTCACCGTGGAGTTCGACGGCAAGGTTGTCTGGGACAAAGGACAGCTGCAAATTCAGGAGGCATAATGTCGGAATACGACATCGTGGTCATTGGTGGTGGACATAACGGACTGATCTGTGCCGGCTACCTGGCTAAGGCTGGTGAGAAAGTCCTCGTCTTGGAGAAGCATGATGTAGTCGGCGGGTTTGTCACCACCGAAGAGGCCATCCCCGAGGCCCCAGGATTCAAGCTGAACATCGGGGCCATGGAACATGGCGGTGTGGTCGAAACGCCCATCGTTTCGGACCTGGAACTCGAGAAGTTCGGTCTGGAGTACATGTGCAGAGAGGAGATGTACTTCTTCCCCTTCCTGGATGGCGTGGCTGTTCCCATCTACAAGAGCGTTGACCGGACGTGTGAGGCCATCGCTGAGATCTCCGAGAGGGATGCGGAGGCATATCGAGGCTTCGTTGAGTTCTCCAACGCCCTTCTCTCCCTGTTCGGAGCGGTGAGCTATGGAGCGCCCCCTACTTTCGGTGAGTTGGCCGGGGCCATGGGAGGCGGCAAGGCTGTGGGTATGGACGCCGACCGGCTGATCAGGACTGTACTCAGCAGTCCAAGGGCCGTGGTGAACGAATGGTTCGAGTCCGAGTACCTTAGGGCTGCCCTGGCCTACTACGGCTCTGTCAGTCAGACGGCTCCGTCAACGCTGGGGTCAGGCTGGGCCCCCTGTCTGCTGGCAGGCTGTCACGCCTCCGGCCAGTGGCGTCCCAGGGGAGGCGGTGGCAAACTCATCGAGTCGCTCATGCGGGCCATCGAGCATCACGGAGGGACAGTCCGAGCCAGCGCAGAGGTCGCCAAGATCGTCGTCGAAAACGGGAGAGCAACGGCCGTGGAGCTACGCGGCGGCGAGAGCATCGAAGCCAAACACGGCATCGTCTCCTCCATAGACGCCAAGCGCGTGTTCCTGGATCTCGTGGATCAGAACCTGGTGGACCCGGCGTTGATCCGCCAGGTGAAGAACATCACAGTGGCAGGGGCCAATGTGTCCGAGTTCAAGATTGACTGCGCGCTGGATGAACTGCCCAGCCTCGACCGCTGGGAGAGAGGGCCCGAGTTCATCGTAGGCATGATACAGCCATGTCCCAGCGTGGACTACCTGGAGCGAGAGTTCGTAGACATCAGGCAAGGCGAGTTCCCCGCAGCCCCAGCAGTCTTGATCTCCGTGCCCTCTGCTGCGGATACCACTCTCGCTCCGCCGGGCAAACACACGCTGTGGCTCTCGTGCTTCGCACCCTACGAGCTGAGCGGAGGCCGTCACTGGGACGACATCACGGAAGAGACAGCCGATCACCTGATTGATGTGGTGGCCCAGTATCTGCCTAACATCAAGAAGGCCATGATAGGTCGAGTTATCAACACCCCTCTTGACTGGTACCGGCGCACGGGCGCCATCGCCGGAAACCCCAATCACATGGACATGACCCTGGATCAGCTCTTCGGGTATCGCCCGACGCCCGCGCTCTCTGGGTACCGAACTCCCATCAAGGGTCTATACCTATCGGGAAGCGGCGTGCATCCCGGCGGAGGCCTCAACGGCATCCCAGGGCACAACACCGCTCAGGTTGTACTCCAGGATCTGGGCTATGTGAAGTCCGCCTCGGGCGGCGGATTGGGTCACAGAATCTCCAAGTTGAAGGACCTCTTCCAGGCATTCATGAAACTGAGGAAGTACCTCTGATGAGTATTCTGATCGAAAACTGCTCCATCCTGGATGAGTCCTCACCTCACGGGATCAAGACTGGGGTTAGCATCCTCATTGAGGACAACAGGATTGCGGACCTGAGCTCGTCACAGATGGGGTCCACCACGGTAGGTACGACGCTGCCTGGCAAAGGTCTGCTGGCTATGCCGGGGCTCATTAACGCTCACGCCCATTCGCCAGAGAACTACCTCCGTGGAAGGGCAGAGAAGGTGCCCCTGGAGCTGTGGCTCTTCGACTTCTTCTCCTCCGGCGTACGTTTTTCGCCCCGGGAGAACTACTTGGCGGCTTTGATCGGGGCCGCCGAGATGCTGAGGACCGGCACCACGTCGGTCCTAGATCACTTCTGGGTCAACGGTGGTATGACCATAGAGGATCTGGACGCTGTGATGGAAGCCTATCGGGACGTGGGCATTAGGGCCGCGGTCGCTCCGCTGGTGGAAGACCTGCGCCCCGAGCTGGAGGCTGCCATCAGAAGCGATCCCGACCATGCATCTGGACACGGCGAGCAAGATTCAGCCCTCGATGTTCCGCACTATTTGGACACTCTAGAGGCCTTCTTCAGGAAGTGGCACGGCGCCGAGAACGGACGGCTGCGCTGCCTGGCGGGACCTTCCGGCCCCCAATGGTGCTCGGAGGGAGTGCTGCACGGTTCAGCCGAGATCGCCGGCAGGTTCCGAAGCGGGCTCCACATGCACGCAGACGAGACTAAGTTGCAGGCCATGCTCTGCCGGGAGATCTATGGGCGCTCCTCCATCTCCCACATGCACGACAAGGGTCTTCTGGGTCCGCATGTGTCCCTGGCCCACTGTGTCTGGGTGGATGACCGGGACATAGACATTCTGGCGGAAACGGGCGCCACCGTAGTCCACAACCCGGCCAGCAATCTCAAGCTGGGCAGCGGGTTCGCACCGATTCTGGACATGAAACAGCAGGGTGTCTCCATGGCTATTGGCGCCGACGGCTCTGCCAGTAGCGACAATCAGGTTCTCTTTGATATTATGAAGTTAGCTGGCTTGATCCATAATGCTCGAGAGGTGGACCACCAGCGGTGGCTGTCGGCCAGAGACGTTGTGGCCATGGGCACCACGGGCGGCGCCAGAGCCCTGGGCCTGGGAGGCGAGCTCGGGGAGTTGAAGCCTGGTATGCTGGCCGACATCGTACTGTTGCGCCTCGATACGTCTTTCTTCACCCCCCTCAATGATACCTTCCGCCAGCTCGTGTATTGCGAGAACGGCAGTTCGGTGGAGACAGTGCTCGTCGATGGCAAGATCGTTGTGAAAGGCGGAAGACTGCTCACCGTGGATCAGGAGTCAGCAATGTCGGAGGCAAGGGAACGCTGGGCGAAGAAGCGAGAGGCCATCCCCCCTCTCGAGGGCAATAACCTGAGGATCTTCCGTGCCATGGAGCGCTTCCAGGCCCAGCAGTCGGCCAGGGAGTTCCACCCTTCGCGTCACTAGACAAGGAGCGCAGATGACAGAACTTGATTCGGGCTCGCTGCTCGGGATGCTCTACGCCTACCAGGGATCGGCAATCCTCATGGGCAGCAACGAGTTGGGCATCTACGATGTCCTCGCTAACGGGCCACTCACGGGGCAAGAGGTCGCGGCCGAACTGGGGACAGCGCCCAGATCCACCGCACTTCTCTTGAACGCCTGCGTTGCCCTGGGCTTGCTCCACAAAACCGGAGCCCAATACGCCAACTCGCCCATGGCCGAGAAGCTGCTCGTCCGAGGCAGACCCGGCTACCTGGGTAGGGTGGTAGCCAAAGAGCAGGAGTTCTACCAACCCTGGGGTTGGGTCTCTCAAGCCGTGCGTGAGGACAAAGCCCAGCTACCCTCCATGCGGGAGCGCCTGCGACGAGACCCTGCCACCGCTCGCAACTTCCTTCTGGCCCTCCACGACTTGGCGCTGATAAATGGCAGTGCCCTGCCGGAGTACGTAGACCTGACTGGCTGCCACAAGCTACTGGACGTGGGTGGAGGGGTGGGAACCTTCTCCATCCTACTGGCTGAGAAGAACCCCGGCCTACACGCGGTGGTATTCGACCTGCCTCCAGTACGCGAGCTGGCCGAGGAGATGATCGCCTCCCACGGCCTCAGCGACCGAATCTCCTTCCAGGCAGGAGACTACAAAGCCGCCAGCCTGGGTGAAGGATACGATGTGGTTCTCCTGTCCAACATCCTCCACGACAACAGCGAGGAATCCTGCCACCAGCTGCTGGCCAAGGCGCACCGGGCGCTGATCGATGGAGGGCTGGTGGTGGTGAATGAGTTCTTCCTGGACGAGGACGGGTCTAGCCCACCATTAGGGGCCATCTTCTCGGTGTTGATGATGCTCGAGAACCATGGGGCGGCCGAATACCCGGCAGAGACGATCAAGACCTGGTTGCCAGAGACGGGCTTCCGCGATCCGGTGGTGCGTCCACTCCCCCAACCAAGTCCCATGGTAGTCGTGATGGCGCGCAAGGGATAGCGCGATGAGAACCAAGGTGGTCGATCTCGCCACTGGGAAGGTTGAGACGTTCCCGGTGACAGAGGAAACCCAGCTCCAATATGTCGGCGGCCTGGGATTGGCGGCCAAGCTCATGTTTGACTCCTACCGGTTAGGTTGGGAACCGCTCCAGGAATCCAGCCCCTTGATCGTCGCCGTAGGTCCCCTCAACGCCACAGGTCTCCCGGGAGCCAACCGCGTGGTCTTCTACGGTCACTCGCCATTGACGGGCCTCATGGCCGGGACCTGGATGGGCGGGCGGTTCGGCAACGCCCTGGCCCGCACCGGTACCACCGCGTATGCGCTGGTCAATCGCGCGTCCAAGCCCAGCATCCTACTCGTCGCAGACGAGCAGATAGAGGTCTTGCCCAGGCCCCACCTGTGGGGCCTGACCGTCTCAGAGGCCAGGGAATCGCTGCGCGCAGACTACCCCTTGCACCAGGTAGCTGTCATCGCACCCGCCGGTGAGAACAAGGTGCCCATGGCCTGTATCCGCGGCGACGAGGGACACGCTGCCGGGCGATGCGGTCTGGGTGCGGTCATGGGGAGCAAGAACCTCAAAGCGCTGGTGGTTAGGGGCACGAGGCGACCCACCGTAGCTCGGCCCGACGAGCTGACCGCGCTCATCAGGAGCGCAGTCGAGGCTCTCCGGGGCAACGAGGAGTTGATGGAACGCCAGGGCAGGATAGGCACGGTGGAGGTAGTGGAACCGGTCAACGAGTTTAGGGGCTGGCCCACTGCCAACCATCAGCGACGGTACTTCGAGCATGGCGACAAGCTCTACGGAGAGCGCATCCTCCAGGAGTACGTCACCAGGAGCACCACTTGCCCTCACTGCCCCGTTCGGTGCCGCAAGCACGTCACCATCGATGGCAGGGAGATGGAAGCTCCAGAATACGAATCGGTGTGGGCCTTTGGCCCCGAGAACCTGGTGGATGACTACGCCCTGATCGCGAGGGCCAGTGCACTGTGCAACGAATACGGCCTGGACACCATCTCTGCGGGCAACGCCATCAGCTTCTATCGCGAGCATCTCGACGGCTTCGCATCGCCCGAGATCGTGTTGCCCTTGATAGAGAAGATCGCCAGGAGAGAAGACGAAGGGGATCTCCTGGCCAACGGGGTCCGTGAAGCACAGAAGCGGCTGGGCGTGGACTTCGGAATGCACGTCAAGGGTCTTGAGCTGTCAGCCTACGATCCCAGAGCCTTCCTGGGCATGGCCCTCTCCTACTCCACCAACAACCGCGGTGGATGCCACTCTCGCGCCTGGACCGTCCGGCCAGAAGTGTTCGGCACAGAATTCACCCCTGACCAACTCGCGGCTATGGTGCAAGACCGGCAGGACTCGGGCAGCGTACGCGACTCTCTGATCATCTGCGTGTTCCTGCACGCTACCCTGGGCTACAAGGTCTACGCGCCGGCGCTGCGCTCTGTTACCGGGCTGGACTACACCGTGTCATCTCTCAAAGAGGCGGGAGAACGCATCTTTCAACTGGAGAGGCTGATGAATGTCCGCCTTGGCGTATCATCCCAGCACGATATGCTGCCCGACAGGATCCTGGCGGGCATGGACGATCTAGAGAAACACCTGGAGAGCAAGCGCATCTACTACCAGCTGAGGAGCTGGACGGAGGAGGGAGCGGCCAGCAAAGGCAAACTAGCCGCGCTCGGCCTGTCGGCTTGAGAGTGAGAGGAGAAGCGACGTGGCAAAGCAGGATCTGAGGGAACTCATCAAACGCTTGACCCAAAGCGGCGACCTGGTTGAAGTCTCGCAGCCGGTCGATGTGGTCCATGAGCTAGCCGCCGTGGCCCATGCTGCCGAGGAGGAGCGGGGAGTCGCTACGCTATTCCGCAACTTGCCTCACCACCCGGGCGTCTCCGTGCTGAGCGGCATAGCCTCCACCTACGAGCTTATTGCCAACTCCCTGGAAACCGATCTCGCCAGTCTCAAGAGGAACCTGCTGGACTCCCTGACCAGGCCTGTAAGTCCGTCACACAATATGACGGACCCCATCGAGAGGATCACTGGGCCGGGCGCCGACGTAGACCTCTTCCTGATCCCCATACCTACACATGCGCCCAAAGACGCCGGGCCTTACATCACCGCGGGCATAGTGGCGGTCCGGGATGGGGAATCGGGCCGCATGAACTACTCGTACCATCGTATGTTGCGACTGGACCGCACCCGCCTGAGCATTATGATCAATCCAGGCCGGCACCTGGACGACTTCCGCATTGCCGCCCAGAAGGCGGGCGCGACCATCGAGGTCTCCGTAATCATCGGCGTACACCCGGCCTTGATGTTGGCAGCAGCCATGCGCTATCCTGGGGACGAACTGGAGATAGCTGGGCGCCTGCTGGGCGAACCCGTTGAGACCGCGCCCAGCGGCCAACAGGGCTTGCCCGTTCCCGTGTTCAGCGAATATGTCCTGGAGGGACTCATCGATCCCATGCAGCGCGTGGAAGAAGGGCCCATGGGCGAGTTCACTGGGATCTACGGGCTGAAATCGAATGAGTATCTCCTCGAGATCAGTGCCATCAGCCATAGACCACAGCCCATCTACCAGACGATCCTCCCGGCAGGCAACGAACACAAGGTACTGGGGGCGACCCTGCCTCGTGAGCCAGTGCTCCTGAAGTCCGCCTTGACAGTGTCCCCCGATGTCAAGGACGTACACATACCTCCCTACGGTAGCGGGCTGCTGGCGGTGGTGGTCTTCGATCCCACATACGAAGGACAGGCCAAGAATGTGGGCCTGGCTGCCCTCTCGGCCTACACCACCATCAAGAGTGTCATCGTGGTCAACAGCGACATAGATGTCTACAACGCGCAAGAGTTGCTCTGGGCAGTGATCACGCGCGCTGATCTTGGACATGATCTGGCGACCCTGCCACGTTTTCTGGGCCATCCTCTGGACCCCGCGGCTGTGGGCGGCCTGGTCACCAAGTCGATCATCGATGCCACCCGGTTGCCGGGCGACGCCACCCTGGACAGAGTGAACTACGAGCGCCCAGTTGACCTCGACAGGTACCTCAAGACGAGCCCTTAGGTCCAAGGGCTTCACAGGAAGCGGCGCCGTTCCAACACGATAGAGCCGGTGACTGAATCACCGGCTCTTCTGCTCGTGAGAATGCGCCAACTACTCGCAAATGACTAGGTAACGATCCCTCGCACGGTAAGCCCCAATCGCTCGACCACGGGAGTCAGCGCCCCCAGGACGATCGGGCCGATCACCAGTGCTGAGATCATATTCCCGATCCACCAGGAAGTGATGCTGACCGGTAGCGCATCCACGGGAACGAAGCCGAAGGCATACAGGGTTGCATTGCCGATCAGCGCGCTCAACAGCTGGATCAGGATCACCACCACCAACAGGTAGAACACGAAGCCCTTGGGTCTGAAGATGTCTCTGCCCACCGCGCTCACACCGAACTTGGGGGCCACGACGCGGTAGAGCACCAGCATCGGGATCTCTGTGCCCCACTCTACGAGCAGGCCAAAGGGAATGGCCAGAG
>JBAVWD010000257.1:0-2058 GCA_049697655.1 Anaerolineae bacterium
CCTGGGCAACCACCCAGCCATGAGTGCCGCCGCCAGCAGCGCCAGCGTCGCCCCGAAAAGGAAGGGCGCCGACGGACCGAATCCCCGCCAGGTGCCCAGCCCGCGCCACAGCAGCCCCGCGAGTACACTGGCCGGCAAGGCCGTCACCCCTACCACCGCGTTGAAGAGCCCGTAGGCCATGCCGCGCTGGTCGGGCCCGACGATGTCGGCCACCAAAGCCCTCGCCGCTCCCTCCGTGACACCGTAATACATCCCGTACAGGGCGTACAGCATCCATACCTGCCATCCCGCGCCAGCAAGGGCGAAGCCCAGGTACACCAGCCCATACAGCAGCCAGCCACTGACGATCACCCTTTGGCGACCGATGCGGTCCGAGAGCATCCCGGCCGGACCAGAAACCAGCGTGTATACGAGATTGAGAGTCAGCAGCGCACCCATCACCGCCAGGACCGAAAGGCCACGCTCCTGGGCCCTGAGGATGAGGAAGGCGTCCGAGGAGTTGCCCAAAGTGAAGAGAGCCAGAATGAGCAGTAAGCCTCGAAACCGGGGGTCGAAACCCTTGAGGGTCAGTGACGGCGCCTGAGCGGCATCGCTCCGCCTGGGGACCTCGCGGGCGCCGAAGGCCAGGATGAGCACTGCCAGCACGGCCGGGACGATGCTGAACAACACCACCGTCTGAAACGTGGAGCGCTCCAGAACACCGCCGCCAGCCTGCATGGCCCATACCACCCCTGTGGCGACAAGCAGGCCACAGAAGGCACCAGCGGTATCCATGGCGCGATGCAGTCCGAAACTCAGACCCCGCTGACCTTGGTCGATGGAGTCCGCGATGAGGGCATCCCGAGGCGCCGTGCGAATGCCCTTGCCCACCCTGTCGGCCACCCGCACGCCCAGCACCGACGACCACGAGGCGGAGAGGTAGAGGATAGGCTTGACAACAGTCGACAGACCATAGCCGGCCACGGTGAGCCACTTTCGCCGCCCCAGCCTGTCGGACAGCCAGCCTGAGACCACCTTCAGCAGGCTGGCCGTGCTCTCGGCCAGGCCTTCGATCAGACCGATGACGGCAGTGCCCGCGCCCAGCACGTTGGCCAGGAAGAGAGGCAGGAGGTTGATGAGCATCTCGCTGGAGATGTCGGTGAAGAAGCTGGTGATGCCGAGGATCCACACATTGCGCGGCAGGGCCCGCCACCCACGCGGTGCCTGCGGAGTCGTCTGCACTACCTTCGCTGACTCACTACCACCCATGTAGACGCCTCAGTACCCCGCCGCACTCGCTTGCTGCACCTGGAAGCATGGCATGCCGTGCTTCTACCAGGTCCGGTAGCTACCTCTCCCGGCAGAGACGCGCGCCTCACCAGGGCATTGCGGGCGCGCCCGCAACACCACGCCGCCTACGGGGAGCTGGCCTCCCAGGGCAGGTCGGCTTCCAGCAAGACCTGGTAAGCCGTCCCCTCCTGTGACCCGAAAACCTGACCCTGGGGATAGCGAAGCAAGAACTGCTCCACGCTCCGATACTGCTCCCCTTCGAGGTGGGTCCCCTCTGTAGCTTCCGGAAGCGCTATGCCCACCAGGGGCGTATCCCATGGAGCCACCTGGTTCCCCTGGCCGGCAGGAAGATCGTCTATAGGACCCAAGTTCGTAGCAGTGAGCGTACCGGAAGTGGGAACGAAGGCTGTCGCATCTGAGGGCTGAACGCCCATGACCGCATCGTATGTCCGCCAGAACGCGACCGGAGCATCGGCGTACTCAGAGGGATAGATGGACACACTCCTCGAGACGCCCAGAAGCTCCACTGTAACATGCCGCCACGGCCCGTCGGTCGGCGCCGCTGGGTCGACATAGCGGTCATCAAGACCAAAGAACCCGCTGTCCGCGATGAGGGACAGGAGTTGCCCGAACTCCTGCTCGTCGATGCGCCCGATGGTGATGGCACGGTCGGTCCCCACCCGGGGCGCCCCATCTTCCTCGGCCAGCACCACCTGTCCGTCGCCGTAGATGCTCACTTCTGCAATGTGCCTGCTGGACGGAGGGGGCAGCAGCCCTCCGTAGCTATCC
>JBAVWD010000258.1:0-1856 GCA_049697655.1 Anaerolineae bacterium
TGATCTACAACGGTGCAGAGGTGTTTGTGTTCCCCTCCCTCTACGAGGGGTTCGGGCTCCCTGTTCTCGAAGCGATGGCTTGTGGAACTCCTGTCGTCTGTAGCAACACCTCCAGCTTGCCGGAGATCGTAGGAGATGCCGCGATTTGCCTCCATCCCCAGGATCGGGGCGCCTGGGTAGCCGCGCTGACGGAGCTGCTGGAGAACCAGCAACTCCGGGCAGAGTTGAAAGCAAAGGGCCTCGCGCGGGCCGCCAGGTTCAGCTGGCAAGAGGCAGCGCGCGAGACCATGGCCGTCTACCGGTCAGTCCTCGCGCGCTGACCACCCACAGCGCATATTGCCGCAACACGCGCACCAGCTTGATCGCCAGCAGGGTCAAGACCTGGCCGCTGCGGCAGGGGCTTATGACGTTGCTTTCCCCGACTTCACGGCCGCGAAGACTAGGCCGCCGACCGCGCCCAGAACAGCCGCGATGACCAGCCCCACGCCGCAGCACATGGCACCGCCGGTGATCGTCTCCGCTGTGCTCCCACCTGTCCTTGTGATCAGCGAGGGATCGATCCCTGCCTCGGCCAACTGGCTAAAAAACTCAGGTGGCATCTGCCTCAGCATAGAGGTCTGCAAGGGCGCCAGCACTGTAGCTCCGACAACGCTGACTCCTATGCCGATCACACCGCCGATGGCGGCGGCGATGAGTGCCGCCAGTGCCCCCTGCCCAGCCCCTGCCCCCATCGTCCGCACCGGGCGTATCCAGTACGCAGCGAGCGCTCCGATGCAGCCGTACGCCACCCACTCCGCCGGTATGGCGCAGCAGTTCACACAGGGCACTACCTCCAGCACCTTGAGGACAACCACGATCACAGTACCGATCAATCCCGCCTTTAGCCAGCCTGACATCTTGCTCTCCTTTCTTCTTCGAGAATCATTCGCTCACGCCTCGACGCTATAGGTTTGCTCACTTATACCACAGGTCGTCCGCATGGGCAAGCGGCACCCAGTAGGCTACAACCCATGGGCAGGCCTCCAGAGGGCACGGCCACCTCTCTGCCAGGCTCCGCGCGGTCCCCTTCGGCCACCAGCAGAGAGCCGACCACTCAGTTTCCACCACCTCAGAACGCATGCGGAGGGTCTAAAGGATGTCAGATAGGGAGATACCGCGCCCCTCAGCCCGCTGTGCCATCCACTCTCTTTGGTCCAGGGGCAGAGGCAGGATCTCGCTCTCAGGCCGCCTTTCCAGGTGCAGGGCCTCCGGCGGGCACACGGTGGTGCACTGGCCACATCCGACACAACGAGAATAGTCCACAACACAAACGTCCTCAGGCACCGCTAGGGCCCCGAACTGGCACCACTCGACACACTCTTCGCAGCCCACGCACTCCTGGTCGTCCACAACCACTCTGAAGTCGGAATGCGCGATGGCCGTGGGCACTCCAAACTCCACCACAGTGCGCAGGAACCCGCAGCAGCAGCTACAACAGTTGCAGATGTAGAAGTGGCCATCGCGATAGTTGGCCGTGGAGTGTACCAGGCCCGCTTCCTCTGTCTGCCGCAGGATGTTCAGGGCCTCATCCTTGGTGATGGCCCGGGTCACCTCGCTGCGCTCGAAGGCACCCTCGATGGGAGCGAACACCAGACAGACCTCAATGGGATGGCCGCAGCCCTTGCCCAACAGGCGCTGCTGGACCCGGCAGATGCAGTCTCGCACGCCCCACGACTTGGCCCCTTCCAGCAACTCGGAAGCCCGTTCGTAGGGGTGGATCTCAGGCTCGAAGGGTATGGATTGCTCTACCGGGATCACCCGGTGCCCCGGAGGTGCGGCGTGGATCAGCGTGCCCCCACCCTTTGTCTCCTGGTAGT
>JBAVWD010000259.1:0-2505 GCA_049697655.1 Anaerolineae bacterium
GCCCTGCTGAGCTATAGCAAGGCACTACAGGCCGATCCCACGAACGCGCGGTATCGCCTGAGAATGGGCATCATCCACAAGCAGCAAGGACGGACCGACCTGGCCATGAAGGAGCTCCAGAAGGCGAAGGAGCTGGCGACCGACATGCCGGAGGTCTACCACCAAATGGCCGAGATAGAGGACGCGCAGGGGAACTATGACGAGGCGCTGCATCTGTACCATCAGGCCCTGCGCGCGATGCCGGACGACGTTCCGTCGCATATCAAGCTTGGGCAACTGTGCGAGAGGCTGGGTCACCTTGACAAGGCGGCTGCCCACTTGAGGAAGGCGGTCGAGTTGGAACCCACCAATTCCACAGCCCACTGTGAGTTGGGGCGCGTTCTGGAGATGGATGGAGAGCAGAATGCGGCGTTGCAGGAGTATCGGGCTGCGTTGCACCATGATCCGGAGGACTTCGCGCCCTACTACGGTGCGGGGATGGTGTACAAGAAGCTCAAGCAGTACCCCGAGGCGGTGGAGATGTTCCGTCAGGCGGTGAAACTGGAGCCTCACAACAGCGAGGCCTACAAGCAGCTGGCCGCGACGAGTGCTCTGGCCTTCTTCGTGGCCAGGGGCGCCCGCTCCTCCCATCGATTCCAGGAGCGGGATGGGGACAGGCGGGAGGTCAAGACAGCGTGACGCTGACAACTTCCAGGGAACTGTTTGCCATTGCGAGCTTGAGTCTGGACCTGGGTCACGAGGACCTTGGAGTCTTCCTGCTGCAACACATCCTCGGGCAGCTACCCGGTCATGTCGCCGCGCATTGCTTGCTTGGTGAGACGTACTTGTCCCGCGAGCGCTGTACGGAGGCTGAAAGGCACTTCCAGTACGCTCTCACCGTGGATCCTCTGCATCAGCCCGCCCTTGCGGGGATGTCTCGGGTGGATGTGATCAAGGGCGGTTCGCCTCAGAATAGCAGGAATGCCCGGATGCTGTGCGATCTCTATCCTCGCGCTGGAGAGAGCAGGGAGTTCTCTGGCAGGTCGTGGGATGGCTCGTCTCCCTTGGTCCTGGCGCGTGTGCTGACCTCAGTCGGGCGCCATGAGGAGGCGGTCCCTCACTACCAGGCAGCCTGTGAAAGCGCATCAGAGGATACCGAATGGCAGGCCATCCTTGAACTTCTCTTTGCAGAGGCACTCTGGAAAGTTGGACGACTCGAACAAGCCAAGCCGCTGGCGGACCGCCTGGTGAGCCACAAGCCCATGTGGGTCAGGCCCAAGTTGATCCTGGGGGACGTGGCTGTGCAGCGGCGAGACGACGCACTGGGCGTGGCTTTGTTGCATGACGCGGCTGCTCTCGACCCGAGCTCCGTCATCGCCCAAGAGCTGCTCGGATGTGAGGGCCGGTACGACTGGCTAGTCCAGCGGACTCTCCAACTGGAGGAGCCATCCGTGGCTGAGCTGGAGGGCGTGCCCGAGGTGCTGAGATGGCTGTTGAGCGGTGATTCTCTTCGCGGGCCAGCAGCCGGGCAGGTTGGCGCCGACGGCCAGTCTAGCCCCGCGACAGAGCTGAGCCAGCATCAGCCGAAAGGCAAGATCGCGGAGGCGCTAATCGGTTCGGCGTTCAGGACCGAACAACGTGCGGCCCCAGCGCTGTCTGTGGAGGTCCAGGCTTCGCCTGTTGCAGACGACGGGATGGCCCCTGTGCGGCTGATCATGAGCAGCTGTGAGCGGATCGCCGCTAGGTACGGGGAGGAGGGGTACGGCGAGCTGGATGCCAGGCTCGCAGAACTGTGCGAGGCCATAGCTCGCTCGACCGGTGATGAGAGTATCAGAGTTTACGTCGACGATGCCTCGTGTCTTTCCGAGTTCGGCTTAGGTGCGGTGGATGCGTCTGATGCGGACCAGATAACAGGACTGATCGGGGAGCTCGAATCGAAACTCGGGAGAGACAGGAGAAGAATCGTTTCCTTGCTGATCGTTGGTGGAGACATGATCATTCCCTTCCACAGGGTCGCCAACCCGGCAGATGATGGAGACCCGGAGGTACTGGCCGACTTGCCGTATGCCGCTGAGGAGGAGACCTCCTTGCTTTCCCGCTTTAGCGTAGGACGCTTACCCGACTGCGAGCCGGCTGACCTGGGTGCGCTGCTGGGACTCGTGGAGCGCACCATTGCGCACCACAATGCCGCCGCTCGGCGAGGGGCCGGCGTATCCTCTGGGTCGCGGTTCAACACATTCCGGAGGCTGCGGGGCGCTCGGCAGCAACGGTGGGCGAGCATCGGGTACTCCGCCGAGATCTGGGCAGAGGCATCGCGCTCCGTGTTCGAGACTATTGGCGACAGCCGCAAGCTTCAGGTGTCGCCGCCGTTGACGGATTATGACTTCCTGAGTGCCCACGAGGAATTGCCCACGCTCAGCTACTTCAATCTGCATGGGTTTCGTGGAAGTCCCTACTGGTATGGCCACGGTGATTCGGAGTACGAGTCTCCCTTGGTGCCAATCGCCTTAACACCGCTAGCGGTGT
>JBAVWD010000260.1:0-10686 GCA_049697655.1 Anaerolineae bacterium
GCTCAGCCAGTTTCAGCGACACGGCGATGGTGCGCTGCTGACCGCGTGACCCATAGGTGCACATGTCCACGCCGCCCACCAGAAAGCGGAGATCGTCGCGGTGTGGTCCGGTGAGGGTCATGCCCCGGTCTATCTCTTCCCCTCGTCGGTTCTTCAACTGCTGCCGGAAGATGGCCTTGACGCCGGAGCTGCTCGGCGCAACCGTGGGCAGAGAATCCACGTCGCCGCCAGGGGCTTCCAGGGGCAGCTGGCGATGCTGTACGAGTCCGTCCGGTCCATCCAGAGGTAGGCTGGATCTGTAGACCAGGTGCAGCCGCTCGGTCCCCCCTGTCAGGCGAGAGTGGATGTACTGAACCAGTTCGTCGAGTTGAGCCACCGCGTCGAGGCGACTGGCTACGAGCTGGCTTCCTTGCTCTGTCAAACGTTCGTCCCAGAACTCCAATTGCTCGGGGCCCCCAGGGCGCTCGCGCAGCTGCCGCAAGAGGCTGTTCCTCTGCACCAGCACCCGGTTGTATTCGTGGAGAGAGCGGGCGTAGGGCCGATCTATCTGCGAGATGGCGCTGTCCAGATAGCGGCGTCTGGCCTCAGGGGAGCCGGCAATGAGGTCGATGTCCTCAGGCATAAAGAGCACCACTTTCAACTGGCCCACAAGGTCCAGGGTGCGTCGCTTGACGCCATTGATCCTGATCTCCTTCTGCAGCCTGTCTTCTGCATAAAGAAGTACGATGCTCAGGTCGCGTAGCGAGTCACTGCCCCGTATTCCTCCCTCCAGCCGGGCGAAAGGAGGGTGCTCTTCGTTGGCTAGCCAGTTGATGAGTTCTCGGTCGCTGCTGGTGCGTGGGGACTCTGCGGTAGCCAGGTAGTAGACAGCCTCCAGAAGGTTGGTTTTGCCCTGTGCGTTGGCGCCCTGTACGACCGTGATGGAGCCGGAGAAGTCCAACTCGGAGCGCACATAGTTGCGGAAGTTGGTGATGGATAGATGGGCTAGATGCATAGCCTTGTGTGTGCAAGCATGAGCCTGTTGGGCTGACGTCTCAGGGCACTGGTGTTGCCTGAGAACGAATCGTATGCTCTCTCTATGGGCACCCCCTCAGACGGCTAGTTCGCCCGGGGGAGATGATGACCGCGCCGTTGCACGCACCAATGAAGATGCGCAAGCGGCTGGCCAGGCGGTCTCCTCATATGGGAGATGCTGACCGAGTAGACGGTTCAGCCCTCTGGACGGCTTGCAGGACGAGAAGCTGACGAACCCTGAGAGACGAACCTCATGTCCTCGGGAACCTCGAAACCCTCTGGCCAGGTCGTCGCCTCGTCACAGAGGGCGGATCCCAGATTGGCACCGTCCAGGGCTGCACCCTCCAGGTTTGCGCTGTTGAGATTGGTCCAGCTCAGATCTGCCTCAGTGAGGTCAGACCGGGTGAGGTCGGTTCCTTCGAGGTACGCTCCCCGCAGACCAGCGCCGCTGAGGTCGGCTTCCATCAGGTTGGCGCCCGAGAGGATAGCGCCCCTGAGGTCAGCACCGCTCAAGTCAGCGCCGCGAAGATCTGCACCGCGAAGGTCGGCCCCCTCCAGCTTGGCGCCGGTCAACTCCGCACCCTCGAGCTTGGCGCCCCTCAGGTTACCGCCCTCGAGGTTGGCCTCCGACATGGTGGCCACCACCAGCGAGGCGTTGATCTGGGCCCAGCCCAGATTGGCCTGACTCAGCAGGGCGCCGCTCAGAATCGCTTCGAAGAGGTTGGCCCTGCTCAGGTTAGCGCCCCGCAGGTCGGCCCTGCTGAGATTGGCGCGATATAGGTTGGCCATGAGTAGGTTGGCCTTGCTCAGATTGGCCCTGCTCAGATTGGCGCCGAAGAGATTGGCGCCAAAGAGGTCAGACTGACTGAGGTTGGCCCTGCTCAGGTTCGTGCCGCTGAGAACGATCTCAGAGAGCTTGGCCCCGGCTAGATCCGCGCCTCTGAAATCTCTCTCTCCTGCTTCATATCTCTTGGTTAGCTCATGCCTATCCATTCCATCCTCCAGAGGAAATGGAGAACAAGCGCCCCCAGCCCTCGTGGGGAGAGGTGCTAGCCCTCCCAGTGAACCCCCAGTTGCTCTGCCAACTCATGCGGGCTGGCAACCGGGTGCTGACAGGCGAAATGCCGACACACGTAGGCGGTGGCGTGCCCCTCGACTTGGTGCCTGCCCTCCAGCAGAGGAACGGGGACCCCACCACCCTCAGAGGGCGACCCCATGGCCACCACCTTGCTGGGCCGGTAGCTGGCATAGACGACTTGGAGCAGGTCACGGGTGTCATCGCCGGCCGGATCACCCGTGATGGCAATCTCCTCCGGCGGCGACAGGTAGAAGTTCAGGGCGGACAACAGATGACCAAAGGCCAGGGGGTGTTGAGTCACGGGACTGCTCATCACCGCCATTATCTCCTCGGCTAGCTTTTCGTATTGGCGCTGGCCAGTGAGAGCCGCCATGCGCAAGAGGACGTCCGCCGTCGCGGAGTTACCCGAGGGCTGAGCATTGTCCTCCCAGTTGCGTGGCCTGGTGATGAGGGGTTCGCGACCGTCGGTGTCGTAGAAACCAGCGCCGAGGGCGTCCTTGAAGCGGGGGATCATCTCATCCACCAGGGACCTGGCCTCCAGGAACCACCTGGCGTCGAAAGTGGCCTCGTACAGGGAAAGCAGTCCATCGGCGAGACAGGCGTAGTCCTCCAAGTAGCCCCTGATCTTGTGTTGCCCGGCCGAATAGATGCGATACAGTTGTTCGTCGCGGCGCAGCTCCCGCAGGATGAACTCCGCGTTGCGTTGGGCGATTTGTCGATACCTCTCCTGGGAGAGAACCCGGGCCGCCTCTGCGAAGCTAGCCAACATCAGGCCGTTCCAGGAGGTGATCGCCTTCTCATCGCGATGGGGATGCACGCGTTCCTCCCGGACGACGAACAACTGCTGCCGCCCTCTGGGGATGACGTCTTCCAGGCGGTCCATGGACACGCCAGCCAGGTGAGCCACGACGTCGGAATCCCGCGGCACGCTGAGAACGTTCTTCCCCTCTAAGTTGCCCGCCTCGGTGACGCCGAAGTATTGGTTGAACAGATCGCCATCCTCGTCGCCCAGGGCCGCTTTGATCTCCTCGGCTGTCCAGACGAAGAACCTTCCTTCCTCTCCCTCGCTGTCCGCATCCTGAGCGGAATAGAAAACACCGTCTGGCGAGGTCATCTCTCGAGCGACGTACTCCAAGGTCTCCTCGGCCACCCTCCTATATAGCGCCTTGCCAGTGGCTTGATAGGCCCGCACGTAGACACGGCTTAGCAGGGCGTTGTCGTACAGCATCTTCTCGAAGTGCGGCACCAGCCATCTTTGGTCCACGGAATACCGGTGGAACCCCCCTCCGAGTTGATCGTAGATGCCGCCCCGCGCCATCTTCTCCAGGCTCCTCTCCACCATACGCAGGGCGAGGGAATTCCCACTGCGGTGATACTCGCGCAGCAGGAAATCGAGCACCATCGCTTGCGGGAACTTGGGCGCGCCGCCAAAACCACCATGGGTGGAGTCGAACTGCTGGGCGAGCCTCCGCACCGCCCCGTCGAAGATGGAGGCGCTGAGTTCCACGCCAGGGGCGCTCGGCGAAAGGTCCTGGGTCACGATGCTGGTCGCGAGGCCCTGGGCTGCGCGCCGGATCTCGTCTCTTCGCTCCCGGTACGACCGCGACACTGAGAGGAGAACCTGCCGGAATGCTGGCAGTCCATGACGGCTCTCAGGTGGAAAGTAGGTGCCGCCAAGGAAGGGTTGGCCTTCTGGGGTCAGAAACACGGTCAGAGGCCAGCCGCCTCTACCGGTCATGGCCACCACAGCGCGCATATAGATGGCGTCGATGTCGGGCCGCTCCTCCCGGTCCACTTTGACGTTGATGAAGTGCTCGTTCATCAACTGGGCGGTGGATTGGTCCTCGAAGGACTCGTGGGCCATGACGTGGCACCAATGGCAAGACGAGTAGCCGATGCTCAGCAGGATCGGCTTGTCCTCGGCCTTGGCCTTATCGAGGGCCTCATCTCCCCACGGATACCAGTCCACGGGGTTGTCAGCGTGTTGCAGCAGATACGGGCTGGTCTCTTGGGCGAGGCGGTTTCGGTTCGTCAACGCCCCTCCGCGCCCGACGACGCGACCAGCTTCAGGAACTTCCTCTTCCCCACCTGAAGCACAGCGTCCTTTTCGACTGTGACCACCTGGTCGATGCTGCTGACCTTCTCTCCGTCGAGACGAACTCCACCCTGCTGGATCAGCCGCCTGGCCTCACCCTTGCTGCTAGCCAGGCCGCTGGCCGCCAGCAAATCTACGATGCTGGTGGGAGCCTCGACGACGTGAATGGGCATGTCCGGTGGGAGCTCTCGCTCTTGAAAGACAGTGCGGAAATGCTCCTCCGCCCGTTGGGCGGCAACGTCACCGTGGAAGATGGAGACGATCTCCCGGGACAACTCCATCTTGACGTCACGGGGGTGCAGAGACCCGCTGGCCAGCCCATCGCGGATTGGGTTGATCTGATCAGGGGTGTAACGAGTGACCAGGGTGAAGTAGTCGAGCATGACATGGTCGGGAAGGCTCATCACCTTGCCATACATCTCTTCCGGAGGCTCGTCGATGCCAATGTAGTTGCCGGTGCTCTTGGACATTCGCAAGTAGCCATCAGTGCCCACCAGTATGGGGAAGGTGAGGCAGATCTGCGGCTTCTGCCCAAACATCTCCTGAAGCTTGCGCCCCACCAGGAGGTTGAACAGTTGCTCGCTGCCTCCCAGCTGCACGTCGGTCTCCATGGCTACTGCGTCTCGTCCCTGCATCAATGCGTAGAGGAACTCGTGAAGCCAGATCGGCTCACCCTTGGCATACCGGTGCGCGAAGTTCTCCCGCGCCAGGAACTGCTGCACCGTGAAGTGCGAGGCCAATTGGATGAGGTCGACAAACGTCAGCTTGCTGAGCCATTCGGAGTTGCGCCGGATGATGGTCTTCTCCGGGTCCAGGATCTTGAAGGCCTGCTCGACGTAGGTCTTGGCCTTCTCGGCGATCTCCTCGGGGGTCTGCTGGCGCCGCGCGCTCTCTTTGTCGCTGGGGTCTCCCACCAGGCCGGTGAAGTCGCCGATGAGGAAGATGGCGTCGTGGCCCAGGTCCTGAAACTGACGGAGCTTGCGCATGGTGATGGTATGCCCCAGGGTGAGATCAGCGGAGGTTGGGTCGTAGCCGCAGTACACCCGCAGGGGCCTTCCTTCTGCGAGGCGTTCTCGCAGCGCCGATTCCATGGTCTGCTGGGTCTGGGGGTCGCCAAACTCCACCCCTTGCATCAAGATCGGCATCTGCTCATCTATGGGTTTCATCTCACTCTCCTGGCCAAGCCCTGACTGGAGGTTAGTCCGTAAGGGAGGTCGGACAAATGCTTAGACCCACGAAGGGCGTGGGTCTAGAGGTGGGCGCGGATCGTAGCGACGCGGCGCAAAGCCGCGGGAGCGCTACCATCCGCTGGAATAGACGTACCTGCGGACACTCCGCGCACCTGCCGGAGTTCGAAAAACCGAAAGCCAGACAAGAGCCATGCTAGCGCCTCTTGATCCAATTATAAACCACAGGTAGGAAATGGGCAATACGGATGGTGGAGAAAGGCTGGCGCACGTCCGGCGCAGTGGCAGGGACTCTGTGCCCGTCCCATGACTGACAGATGTGGCCAAGGCTGTGAGCAGGTGCGGACCAACAACAACGCCTCAGGGACCACGGAGCCTGAGGCGTTTGCGTAGTCGGGGAGACGGGCTCTGCCGACTACTTCTTGATGTGCATGGGCATGATCACGTAGATCAGGTTATCGTCGCCCACTGGCTTGAGGATTCCTGGTCGGGAGGGGTTTGTTGCCTCCAAGACCACCTGTTCCGTGCCTATTACGTTCAGCATGTCGATGAGGTAGCGGCCGTTGAAAGCTATTTCCATTTGTTCGCCTTCGACGGAGGCGTCCAGGTCACCGACGTTCTGGCCCACCTCGGCGGTGGACTCTACCCTCAGTCGACCGGGCGTCAGTTCGCTTCCCGGGATTACCTCCAGACGAACGATGTTGGCCACGTCGCGCGAGAAGAGCACGGAGATGCGTACCGCCCGCATCAGATCGTGGGTGTTGACCACGACGCGCGTGCCATAGCTCGAGGGAATGATCTGGTTGTAGTCGGGGAACTTGCCCTCGATGAGCTGGGAGATGATCTCCACATTGCTCAGCCGGAACAGGACCTGGTTACGGTTGGGTGTAACAATGATCTGCACGGGGTCCTCTTCCTCAACGCTGACCCGCGCCAGTTCGCGGAGGGCGCGGGCGGGGATGATCACGTCCAAGGGTTCGGAGACTTCTTCACTCAGTTGAGCTCTGCGCAGGGAGAGGCGAAAACCATCGGCTGCCACCATGGTGAGTTGGGAATCCTGGAACTCTGCCAGGGCGCCGGTCAGAACGAGCCGGCCCTCCTCCGCTGGCGCGGCGGCCAGCGTGACTTGTTCGATCATCTGGCGCAGGGCGGCAGGAAGGATCTCGATCTTGTGATCGGAGACATCGGTTGGTATGAGGGGGAAGTCTTGCGCGTCGATGCCATGAATGTCGGCCTCGAATTGGGCGCATTTGAGATGGAGACTCTTGGTACGCGTCACTAGCTCCATCTGAATCTGAGCGGGCGGAAGCGTACTGACGAAGTCCGACAACAGACGCGCTGGTATGGTGATCGCCCCGTCCTCCTCAACCTTGGCCCCGATCCAGCAGGTTATGCTGGTGGAGAGGTCGGTAGCGGCCAGCTTTAGGCGTCCTTCGTCGGTGGCCATGAGGATGTTGCTGAGCACAGGCAACACCGCACGAGTGCTCACCACACGGCTGACGATGGAGATGCCCTTGGCCAGGTTCTCTTGCAGACAACTGAGTTTCACCAGACTCCTCCTTTTTCCATCCCCGACCCCAAATGTAGTGGGATCTAGCAGGCCACCCTGCCATATGTAGTGCGAGGCGGACTAAGTATAACGTGCTTCCAGGCGCGTGTCAACCGCGACTAACAGGCTGGCAAGGCGGTGTTTGACAAGAGCAATATCCTATGGCATAATATAGATGCTACTAGCATATAGTTTCGTTCGAGAACCATAGATTGCCCAGGTGGTGTATGCGAGAGCGGAGAAGGCGAAGGAAGAGAGGAACGGGTGGGGCAACGTACGCCCGCCGTACCAAGAGCTTTGTGCAGCCGGCACTCCTCTTGCTGCTTCGCCACGAGGACGGACATGGCTACGCACTGATGGACGGCCTCAAGAACCTGGGTCTGGCTGACGGGTCTCTCAACCCGAGCGTGGTCTACCGAAGCTTGAGAGAGATGGAAGAGTGGGGTTGGGTCACCTCCCGGTGGGACACAGAGGGTTCGGGCCCCTCTCGTCGTGTGTACCGCATCACGCCTGAGGGAGAGGGGTTCCTTTCGGAGTGGGTGGAGGGCCTGGGTGAGATGAGAGATACGCTGGAGCGTTTTCTCAAGACCTATGGCGATCGAGATGAGGACGAAGGGAGAACGTGATGGGCGTGCTGGATGACCTGTTGGCCTCCTTGAAAGGGGATGCACCCGTGAGGGAGGTCCGCACTTGCGTACACTGGACCGCGGTGGTGAGCAGGCACTGCGGCTTGGCTTCCTCCGCCCACTACGAGCGACATCCACATGGTCGCGAGGCGGTACGGGGCGTGGGCACCTTGCAGGAACTGAGTGCCCTGGAGTTGGCCCAGTATGCGAGGTCGGACATGCTGCTGGAGGCCAGCATCGGGGTGGCAGCCATCAACTCACTCATCGATGTGGACGAAGAGCGGTGCGTGGAGTTGAATGCGGAAGCCTGGCTGGCCCAGCGGGGTCAGGGGAAACGAGTTGTCGTCGTGGGCAGCTTCCCCTTCGTCCCCAGGTTGCGGGGCAAGGTGGGCGAGTTGCGGGTGTTGGAGAAACACCCCTCAGAGGGGGAGTTGCTGGCGGAGGAAGCGAGCAAGGTGATCCCTCTGGCTGACGTGGTGGCTATCACCGGCACGGCGTTGATCAATCGCACTTTGGACGACCTGCTGGCCATGTGCCGAGAGGACAGCTCGGTCATGGTGCTGGGGCCCAGCACCCCCCTGTCGCCGGTGTTGTTCGACTATGGGGCGGACGTCGTCTCTGGCACCCAAGTCGTGGATACGGACCTCGTGCTCACCCTGATCAGCCAGGGCGCGACCTTTCGTCAGGTCAAGGGGCCTGGCGTCAGACTGCTGACCATGGCTGCTTCAAGATCGGGTTGACTGTCCCGCGGCCAGGGCAGTCTGGCGACCGTCACTGCGGCATTGGAATCTCTGCCTATTGAATCATTATGGGGAAGGAGGTGATGGAGGTGCCTAGAGGAGATGGCACAGGACCAAGAGGACAGGGTCCGGGTACGGGAGATGGCCGGGGACGGATGGGTGGCACCAGACCTGGTGCCGGTCCGGAAGGTGTGTGCAAGTGCCCGTCATGCGGCCACACCGTTCCCCATCAGAGAAGCCGCCCTTGCTACGCTATACCCTGTCCCAAGTGCGGCACTAAGATGGTCAGAGGATAGTCTCCATGGATAGGACCCTGGAGAGGATGGGGGTCTACTCCCTCGTCATCAACATGGGACTGGTCGCGCTGAAGCTGGGCCTGGCTGCGTTCTCTGGCAGCCTGGCCCTGGCGGCCAGCGCCACCGACTCGGCGGTAGACATCTTCGGGTCTCTCGCCGTCCTGGTGGGGCTGGTGATCTCCAAGCGCAAGACCAGGGCTTTCCCCTTCGGCCTCTACAAGGTGGAGAACGTGGTCTCCATTATCATCGCCGTACTCATTCTCGTGGCGGGCTACGAGATTGCTAAGGAGGCCATAGCGGGGTCCACGGGGCCAGTGACCACTGAGTGGTGGATGCTCCTGGCCGTTGGCTTGACGGTCATCGTGCCACTGGTCTGGAGTCGCTACGAACTGAGGGTGGGCAAGTCAGCCAACTCCCCGAGTCTGATCGCGGAAGCCCGCCACTACCAGATGGACGTGCTGTCGTCATCGATCGTGTTCGCGTCGGTCGTGGCCAGCGGCTTGGGGCTTGCTCTGGACCGTGTGGGAGCGCTGCTCATCGTGCCCTTCATCGCCAAGTCGGGTTGGGACTTGATGGCGGATGGCATGAAGGTGTTGTTGGATGCCTCCCTGGACGCAGAGACGCTGGGTCAGGTGAGGACAATCATCGAGTCCTTCCCAGGCGTGAAAGAGGTGAAGTCGGTCGTGGGGCGCAACTCGGGACGGTATCGCTTCCTTCAGGCCGATATCGTGGTTCGCACCAGCGACCTGGACAAAGCCCACCGCTTGAGCGAACAACTGGACCAGGCCATACGAGATGGTGTGAGCAACGTAGAGCGGGTGGTGATTCACTACGAGCCTCAACTCAAGAGCAGCCTGAGCTATGGGGTGCCGCTCAGTGACCCCAAGGGGACGGTCAGCGAGCATCTGGGCAAGGCTGCATATTTCGCCCTGGTGGAGCTGAAGGTGGACGACGCGAGCTTGGTCCGACAGGAGATCGTGGTCAACCCCTACCAGGCCCTGGAGAAGCAGAAGGGCCTTCAAGTAGCCCGGATGCTGGTTGAGCAGGGGGTAGACGTTCTCTTGGTGAGGGAGGATTTGGAGGGCAAGGGGCCTTCCTACGTGCTGGCCGACGGTGGGGTAGAGACAAGGATTACCCGGGCGGGCACTCTGAGCGAGGTGATGAGCGAACTCGGCACGAGCGCGGCTTTGTCTCTCACCGGTGGCTGATGAGGTCTGTCGCTGTTCCCGACATAGTGTCGGTAAGGCAGTGGTTACACCAGATCAGGGACTCACGCGCTCGAACTCGTAGCGGCACGGCATGCCGTGCGGCTACAATGGTCGCGGAGGCTCACTGGGAGCCGTAGTAAGCGGTCCTGTAGACCCAGTAGTGCTCGTAGATCTTGTGGATGAAGGCCTCCGTTTGGGCGAAATCCACCTCCTCCACGAAGAGGTCTATGTCCGTCACTTCCCCATCGCGGCGCCAGCGAGCAACGTTGCCCGGCCCAGCGTTATACTGGGCCAGAGCGCGGAAGACCTCGCCGTCCTCGTATTCCAGGATCCACTCCAGGTACCAACCCCCGAACTGCACAGCGACCACCGGACGGTAGAGGTCGCTGTACTCGAAGTCGGTGAGGCCCAGCTCCTCGGCCACCCAGTCGGCGGTAGGCTCGATGAACTGGGTGAGGCCGCGGGCCGGATACGACGAAGTGGCGAAGGGATCGAACCAGCTTTCCTGCCAGATCAGGGCAAAGAAGAGCAGGGGCTCGAAACCGCGTTTCTGCGCCTGGGGCACGATGAGATCGGCGAAAGGAACCGGATAGTGCAGTTGCTGGAGGAGGCGCGGGGCGTCGTATAGGGAATCCTGGGGTGAGAGAGTAAGCAAACGCTGAGCGCAGGCGATGGACTGATCGTGGAAACCCTCCCTCTGGAAGAAGAGCGCGAGTTGATAGAGAGCCAGGGGGTCATCCTGGAAGCGGGTGCGCACTTCCCTGAAACGAGCCTTGGCGCTGTCCCACTGTCCCACGCGGAGCAACTCCAGGCCTCTCTGGAAGAGCTTGTCGTTTGCCACCCTGGCAGCAAGTTCTTCCAAGGGCTGGTCTTCGCCGTCTCCGGCCCATCCG
>JBAVWD010000261.1:0-4648 GCA_049697655.1 Anaerolineae bacterium
GGACAGCGGGGGCCCAAAGGGTCCGCCAGCGGTTCACCTGGGACATGGTTGCCCAAAGGGTGATGGAGGGCTATCATACAATGCTGTAAACAAACCGAACCCGCATTGGGAATTCCGCCAGGGATGAGGTTGAAGTCAGGTACGGGAGGTCAAAGCAATGCCCCGAGTGACATTGGAGGTAAGCATAGAGGAGCTTGAAGCTCTTATCTTCCAGTTGCCGGCCCACGAACTCCTGACACTGGTTGATGCTATTGAGGAACGTGCGGAGACCGTCGCCATGATGCAACTGGCAGAGACCGCCTTTCGGGAGTGGGGCAACGCGGGAGAAGACATCTACGATGCCAAAGCCTAGGCCCAAGCCCGGCGAGGTGTGGTTGGTTGCTCCAAGAATCCGGCGGACTTCCGGCTCTCTTCACCGGATCGGGTAGGACTGCCAAGCCTGATCGGAAGTGAAGTTCCAATTGCTAATTGCGAATTGCCAATTTCGAAATCCCAAGTCCCAAATCCAAGCCTGGAGGTGAAAAGATGACACGTCCTGTCATTACGGATATCGGCTCACTGATCACCCTCACACCTGATGTGCGAGGCGGCCGGCCACGCATCGCCGGAACCAGTGTAACCGTGCAACGCATCGTCGGCTGGTACAAGCTGGGACTCACCCCCGAGCAAATAGCGTATGAGTTTGGCCACCTGAGTCTGGCACAAGTCTATGCAGCCTTGGCCTTTTACCATGCCAATCGCGATGAGATCGAAGCAGCTATAGCCGCTGAAGAAGAGACCGCAGACCGACTAGAAAGGAAGCATTATCAAGGAGCGGGAGGTCAGGGGTGACCACCAGCCTCCATGGAGGTCAACCATCTATGCAAAGAAAGATCACCAACCTCCTGAAGGACTTGAAAGAAGCTTTGTACCAGATCTATGGTGACAACCTGAGCGGTGTCTACCTCTATGGCTCCTATGCCGACGGTGAAGAGGATGCCGAATCGGATCTGGATGTTGCCATCATTTTGAAGGATTTTGACGACTACTGGGAAGAAGTGCAACGGACGGGCCCACTTGTCTCCGAACTGTCCCTTGAATATGGTGTGAGCATCTCTCCGGTTCGCGTACGGGAGGCGGCCTGGGTGCAGGAGGATTCGCCCTTCCTGAATAGCGTACGGGAGGAATGTGTGCCGCTGTGAAGACGAAGACAGAGCAATTGCTCGCCAAGGCACAAGATGCCATTGAGGCAGCGGAACTGTTACTACAAGGTGGCAAGAACAGCTTCGCAGCCGGCCGTGCCTACTACGCCATGTTCTACACGGCAGAGGCCTTGCTCTTTGAGAAGGGATTGGAGTTCCGTAAACATGGAGGGGTGCACGCGGCCTTCGGGAAACACTTCGCCAAGACGCGAGAAGTGGATTCCAGGTATCATCGCTATCTGATCGAGGCTTTCGAGAGCAGGCTGGAAGCAGACTATGGGGTGGACATCGTTCTGAGTACCAGTGCTGTGAATGACATAATTCAGCGAGCTCATGAATTCCTGGCTGTAGCCAGGAGCCATCTTGAGTCGGGGAAAGCAAGTTGACAACGCCATGAGTGACGTTGCCATCCGCGTTGAGAACCTGAGCAAGCAGTACCGCATCGGCACAGCACAGGCGCGATACGAGACGATGAAGGTCATGGGCGCATGTGGCAAGGCTAGAGTCGAGAAGCGCTTCACCTGGGACAAGGTTGCCCAGAGGGTGACAGAGGGCCACCATAAGGTGTTGTGAACAAACCGAATGCGGGTTGGGAATTCCCCCAGGGATGAGGTTGAAGCCAGGTACGGGAGGTCAAAGCAATGCCCCGAGTGACACTGGAGGTGAGCATAGAGGAGATTGAAGGTCTTATCTTCCAGTTGTCGGCCCACGAACTCCTGACACTGGTTGATGCTATTGAGGAACGTGCGGAAACCGTCGCCATCATGCAACTGGCAGAGACCGCCTTTCGGGAGTGGGGCGACGCGGGAGAAGACATCTACGATCTTGTCTGAATTGCGAATCTCGGATTGTGGATTGCGAATTTGAGGGGCTGATGGGGTGCACAAGAGGGAATTGGAGAAGCGCACGAAGGTCTTTGCACTGCGGGTCGTGCGATTTGTGTGTGGTCTGGCGAACTTCTGGCCATCCTAATTGCATCCGGCGAAACTGCCAAGGCTGGGCGGGGGTGAATTTCCAGTTTCCAAACGGTATCTTGATTGAGAGGTGAGGCATGGAGCGAAGTGCTGACTGGATGGATCAAGCACAGGGTGACCTGGAACACGCTAAGAGTGATGTGGAACGAGAATTCTACGATTGGGCGTGCTTCTCTGCCCAGCAGGCGGCAGAAAAAGCCGTGAGAGCGGTCTTCCAAAAAATGGGCGCAGAGGCATGGGGACACTCTGTGGCGGACCTGTTGGAGGAACTGTTATCCCGGTGTGCTGTTCCCGAAGCACTGATAGATGTGGCGTTGGAACTGGACAAAGCCTACATCCCGACACGCTACCCCAATGCGCATCCCTCTGGCTCACCGCGGCGCCGGTACACGCGCTTGGAAGCTGAGAGAATGGTGGCTCATGCACAACAAATCGTTCAGTTCGGTGAAGGTCTTCTATCCACCCTATAATCGTGAGGAGTTGGTGGCTCTGCTACGGCAACGCATCACAGCATTGCAGGAAAAGCTCCCATTGAAGCGGGTCGTGCTGTTTGGTTCTTACGCCAAGGGCAAAGAGACGGTTGCCAGTGATGTTGACTTACTTGTCGTTTATGCCGGCAGGCCCCGCACGGATTCCTATGACCTTGTTAGGCGGGGGCTGAGCATCCGCCGCCTTGAGCCACATGTGTATACAGAAGAGGAGTACAACCAAGCCAAGATGACGGTCGAACGGATGATCCGCGATGGCATCTCGATAGCACCTGAAGAGCACTGATGCACTGGCATTACCGCCGCAAAACATAGAGCCGCGTTTTGCAGTAAACCAGAGGCGGCGGACGCAAGAGACTCATGAGTGACATCGCCATCCGTCTGGTAAACCCGAGGGACCGGTGCCCCATCGGTGGCCCCCAAGCACGATAGCAGACCGTCCGCGATAGGATAACCGTCATGGCCGTGAAGAGCGGGGGCCCAAAGGGTCCGCGAGCGGTCTACCCGGGACAGGGTTGCCCAAAGGGTGATGGACGGGTACCATAGCGTACTGTGAATCGATCCCGCCCCGTCTCCATCACCTTCCACCATGACCTGGCGGCCATCGTCGGTCTCTCCTTCCTGCTCGTCCTGACCGTGTATCTCCTACCCTTGCCGGCCTTGCGCATCGTCCTGGGCGGGCCCTTCGTGCTCTTCTTCCCCGGCTATATCATGACCGCCGCCCTGTTCCCTGGACGGGACGACCTTGAGGGCCTGGAGCGCCTGGGCCTCAGCCTGGGCCTCAGCATCGCCATCCTGCCCCTCATGGGGCTGGTCCTCAACTACACCCCCTGGGGCATTACCATGCTCTCCACCCTCCTCTCCGCCATCTCCTTCATCGTGGGCTGCTCCGCCATCGCCTACTACCGGAGAAGGAGGCTTCCTCTGGAGGAGCGGTACGCACTGCGATTGGAGCTTGACGTCGCAGGATGGCGCTCCGGTGGAGTGCTGGACAGGTCTCTGACGGTGGCTCTGGCCGTGTCCATCTTCGCTGCCCTGGGCACGTTCCTCTTCGTCCTGGCGAAACCCGAAGTGGGTGAACGGTTCACCGAGTTCTACGTTCTCGGCCCCTACGGTGAGGCAGACGACTATCCCCGATGGGTCCTGCCAGGCCAGCTTCTGAATCCCATAGTGGGCGTGATCAACCGTGAGCATCAGGATATGAATTATCGGATCCGTATCGAAGTGGGCGGGCAGGAGGTTGAACAGATCACAGACATTCACCTCGCTCACGATGAGAAGTGGGAGAAGAGGGTGGTCTTCTCCCCGGAACAGCCCGGCGACCAGCAGCAGTTGCGATTCCTGCTCTACCGGGAAGGGCAGGAGGAACCCTATCGCTCCCTGCACCTGTGGATCGATGTCCGAGCGCTTGGTACACCACGACCTGTTGAGACGCGCGGCACTCCTGCGGTTTCTACGCCGGTGGCCTCTTCCATTGCTGAGCCTTCCCCAACTCCGAGTCCCACGCCTCGTCCTGCAGAGGCGCCCACGGTCACACCGCAGCGCCAGGTGACCCACATTGTGCAGCCCGGCGAGACCCTCTCCTCCATCGCCAGGCAATACCGCGTAACCTCCCAGGCCATCATGGAGGCCAACGGTCTGGAGGATCCCAACCTCCTCGAGGTGGGCCAGGAGCTAATCATCCCCCAGCCGGAGTAGACCTCGCCACTCCGACGAAATCTTCACGTTTGTCTTGGGGCACCCCTCGCCGGCGCACCCCCGAAAAGACGGACCGCGGATTTCGACCCGTCCAGCCTTGTTGCTCTGCCAGCGATGCGGTATGATATATGGATGCGAGTTTGCATATCCGGTAGCACGGGCAGCGTCCCCATACGCCCGCTGACCGTGAGAGCAGGCAAGACGAAAGGAGCCGATACTCTGGACTGTGAGATCTCGTGATTTGTACGATACCGTAGTCGTGGGCGCGGGCCCCAGCGGGTCAACGGTGGCACAGCACATCGCCGCC
>JBAVWD010000262.1:0-1907 GCA_049697655.1 Anaerolineae bacterium
GAACGGAACGGCCCACCCGTGGTCTCCACCGCCATCGGCCGCCGTGATTATACACCGCAACTGACAAGGGGCAAGGCCCTTCCACGAGCGTGCGACAAGCGCCCGTTGGCCTGCCGTCGCCGCCGGACTGCTTCCCCGATACGCCACTTCCCCTGCGCACGGTGCGTGCGGCGGCGGAGTTTGCATGTCGCTCCGCAGCAGCGTATAGTCTGGACGATCCGTGGGGTCATGGACCCTGACGCCGGAGGGTGACATGTCGGATGAGACGAACCAGCATCAGCAGACGCCAAGCGTCGAAGAGGACCCGACCTACTTCGAGCTGCACGCCTACAGCGGAGCCACCAAGCACATGGGAGGCCTCAGCACCACCAAGGAGCTGATCGAGCTGTGCGGCATAGACGAGCGCACGCACGTTCTGGAAGTCGGCTGCGGAACGGGAGCGACCTCCCGCTACCTGGCCCAGAAGCTGCGTTGTCGCGTGCTGGGCGTTGATGTCCGCCCCAGTATGATCGAGCAGGCCAGGGATAGAGCGGCCAAAGCGCACGTGCAGGACAGAGTGGAGTTCAGGGTGGCGGACGCCACCGCTCTGCCCTTCGAGGACGCCACCTTCGACGCGGTCCTGGTGGAGTCGGTGACCACCTTCATCGAGGACAAGTCTGCGGCCATCGGCGAGTATGCACGAGTCCTCAAGCCGGGGGGCTGCGTGGGGCTCAACGAGGAGATCTGGCACAAGACGCCGCCTCCCCTCGAGATCGTCGAATACGCAGCTCAGACCTGGGACGTCCAGGCAAAGATCCTCACCCTCGACGGCTGGGTCGAACTCCTCAAAGACTCCGGGCTGATTGTGGAGCTAGCCAGCCCCCGCAGGTACGGGCCCCTCACCGACTTCAGTGAGTTAGCCCGCTACGGGTGCCGGGACTTCCTCACCATCCTTGGGCGCTCTCTCAGGCTCTACTCCACCAGCCCAGCTTTCAGGAAGTACATGCGTGGGCGGCGGCGCCTGCCCAAGGGTATCTGGGACTACCTGGGGTACGCATTGCTCGTGGGCCGGAAGTAGAGACGACCCTCCCGGAGGTTTTGCGGTTCTAGGGCCTCCATCCCCTTGCACCAGCGCCGAACGCGTGGTATACTGAACATCAGTTCTAATCCGCTGTCCCGAGGCCAAGGATGAACCTCAGGCAAGTCCTCACCCAGATGCAGGCTACGCCGGAACTCCGGGACCAGGTCACGGCCTGGAAGGTGACCGACGCCGCCGCGGGATCGTTCGTTGACTTCCCACCCTCGGTCGACCCGCGCCTGATGGACGTACTCCGCCAGCGGGGTATCGAGCGCCTGTTCACCCACCAAGCGGAGGCCATCGAGGCCGTCCACAAGGGGGAGAACGTGGTGGTGGTCACGCCCACCGCCTCGGGCAAGACGCTTTGCTACAACATCCCCATCCTCAACTCCCTGCTGGAGAACCCCGAATCCCGCGCCATCTACCTCTTCCCCACCAAGGCCCTCTCCCAGGACCAGTTGGACGAGCTCCACGGCCTGATCACCGCCCTGGGGGTAGACATCAAGACCTACACCTACGACGGCGACACACCTGTGAACGCCCGGAAGGCCATCCGCGCCGCTGGCCACGTAGTCATCACCAACCCGGACATGCTGCATACGGGCATCCTGCCGCACCACACCAAGTGGGTCAAGCTTTTCGAGAACCTCCAGTACGTGGTCATCGACGAGGTCCACCAGTACCGGGGCGTCTTCGGCAGCCACCTGGCCAACGTCATCCGCCGGCTGAAGCGCATCTGCCAGTGGTACGGCACCAACCCTGTCTTCATCCTCTGCTCGGCTACCATCGCCAATCCACAGGAGCTGGCGCGCAGACTCATTGAGGAAGATGTCCGCCTCATCGACGAAGA
>JBAVWD010000263.1:0-3208 GCA_049697655.1 Anaerolineae bacterium
GGGCGTGGCAGCGTTTCTGGCCACGTTTCTGCCCGTTATCACCGTACCCCTCGACAGGCTCCTTCGCTGGGTAGCTCTAAGGGTCAGTTCCCTCACCAGATAGGCGGATCGGTGACGGTGGGCACAGTCCATCGTCGCAGCCACCGCGGGCCGCAACCTGCTGCGCCGCACGCTGTGCTTGAGGATTCACTGGGAACGCCCAGGACCGAAGCCCCTGGCGCACAGGATTACGGCGCAGCCCACGGACTCTTTCGACCCCAACGGTACCAGTTTGCCCACCCTTCTGCTATAATGAACTCGTCTGCCCACGACCCAGGGCGTGGAGAGTCTCTTGAGAGTTCTGCTCATCGACCCCAAAGTCAATCTTCCCATAGACGTAAGAAACAGCCCCTCACTGGGGCTGGCTTATCTAGCCGCCGTGTCCGAGCAGAGGGGCGACGAGGTGCGAGTCCTGGACATGCAGGTCGAGGACGTGCCGTTACCGCAGGTGGTGTCGGAGTTTCCTCCAGACGTTGTCGGGATCACCGCTACCACCGTCCAGATCGAAAGCGCCTGGCGCGTCGCCCGTGAGCTGAGGCAGGTCACCGACGCCCCCGTCGTCCTGGGAGGCCCTCACCCTACCGTCTTGCCTGCGGAATCGGTGGCGAGGCCTGAGGTGGACATCGTCGTTCGGGGCGAAGGCGAGTTCACCTGGACAGAGCTCTGTGAGCATCTGGAGAAGCGCGAATCGATGGAAGGCGTGGCGGGCATCACCTACGGGCAGGACGGGGAGGTTGTTCACAACCCCGAACGGCCTGTGATAGAGGATGTCGACTCCATTCCGTTCCCGGCCTATCACTTGTTCAGGATGGAGCGCTACTCCAATCTGCAACCCACCCTTGACGACATCGATGGCCCCAGTTACCCCATGCTCAGCTCCCGAGGTTGCCCCTACCGCTGCAACTACTGCTCCCAGATCCTTCCCCGTGGCTGGCGTGCCCGATCACCAGAGAACGTGCTCTCCGAGTGGCGCTGGCTGGTGGACGAACTCGGGGCTGCCGAGATAGGCGTGCTGGATGACTCCTTCAACATCGACCGGCAGCGAGCTCTGGCCATCTGCGACCTGATCATCGCCGAGGGACTGAGTCACGTGCCCTGGATCATGATCAACGGCATCCGCGCCAATCTCGCCGACGAGGAACTACTGGGCAGGATGCGTGAGGCAGGATGTTTGCGAACCGCCTTCGGAGTGGAAAGCGGAAACCAGCGCATCTTGGACGAGGTGGTCCACAAGCAACTCACTCTCGACCAGGTGCGTGCGGCTTTCCAGGCGGCAAAAACGGTGGGCATGGAGACCATCGGCTTTTTCATCATCGGGCTTCCCGGCGAGACCGAGGAGACCATGGAAGACACCATCCGTTTCGCCTGTGAGCTGGATCCTGTCGTGGCCAATTTTTCCATGGCCACACCCTTCCCGGGCACCAAGATGTATGACCAGGTTCTCCAACAGGGGAGGCTTCTGGTGCACAACTGGGACGAGTTCGCTTTCTTCGAGAACAAGGCCCAGTTCGAGACCGACTCCATGCCCGCGGAGTTGGTCGAACGCAAGTGGCGTGAGGCCTATCGTCGCTTCTATCTGCGCCCCCACCGCATAGCGCGCACGCTAGCCCGCAAGAGGACGTGGCTGGAACTGCCACGCACGGCCCGCATGGCCTGGAAGACCATGGTGAGTGGGTGACGATGGCCCTTGAAAAGCCTGCCGGGTGCCCTTAGAATCGAACCACAGAGCCAACACACAGCAGAACGCATCGCTATGCTACATACTGGCACATCCTGAGGGTTGTCGGTGAGTCAGAGTGACAAGATAAGGTGCAGCGTGGGTATCACTGCCCACAATGAGGAGGCCAACATCGGCCGGCTCCTGCACGCCATGCTTGACCAGCACCTCGATGAGGCGGAGATTTGCGAGATCATCGTCGTGGCCAGCGGCTGCACCGACAACACCTGCGATGTTGTGCGAGGCTTCGAAGCCCAGGAGCCCCGCATCAAGCTCCTCGTCCAGGACGAGCGCGAGGGCAAGGTCTCGGCTGTCAATCTGTTCCTTCAGCACGTTCAAGAGGATATCTGCGTCCTGGAAAGCGGCGATACCTTGCCAGGTGAGGAAACCGTGGAGAACCTGGTCAAGATGTTCCGGGATCCTCAGGTAGGCATGGCCGGTGCCCACAAGGTCCCGGTGAACGTCCCCGACCAGGTCGTTGGCTACCTCTCCCACCTGCGGCTCACTCTGGAACACTCCCTGTGTCTGGAGATACCCCGTCTGGGCGAGATGATCGCCTTCCGCAAGGTGTTCAACCAGATCCCCCCTGACGTAGCCATGGACGAGGCCTTCGTCGAGGCCTTGATGATCCAGCGCGGCTTGCAGGTTCGGTATGCGCCCGACGCTATGGTCTACAACATGGGCCCGGAGACCCTCCGCGACTTCGTGCGCCAGAGGCGCCGCAACTATGCCGGGCACCTGCACCTCAAGCGCAAGTATGGCTACAGAGTCTCCAGCCTGGACAACGTCCGGGTGGCGCGCCTGGCCTTGACCGAGGTCTGGCGGGCGATCAGCCACACCATCCGCCTGCTCTACGTCCTCACCGCGCTGGCGTCCATTGAGTTGTACTCCCGTGCCCTGGGAAGCTACGACTACTACGTCAGGCGCGACAAGCACGTGGTCTGGGACATGGCCTGGACCACCAAGGAGGTGGACCAGTCCAGAGTGGAGGCAGCCGAGAAGTCCCTCAAGCCGTCACCGGAGAAGTAGCTTGCGAGACAAGTTGATCACTGCCCTCAAGGTCGTGGTCAGCCTGGCGTTGATCGCGTATCTGCTGAGGCGTGTGGGCATAGACGATGTGGTCGAGGTGCTGCGTTCTGCCTCGGCCAATTATCTATACCTCCTCATCGCACTGGCTCTTTACTTCGGTGCGATAACGGTGGGCTCCCTCAAGTGGCAAATCCTGCTCAGGGCCCAGGGGATAAGGGTTCCTTTGCGCAATCTCCTCTCCTTCACCTTCGTCGGCTTGTTCTTTGGCAACCTCCTACCCACCAACGTTGGCGGCGACCTGGTTCGGGGCTACGACCTCGCCCGCCACATCCTGCTCCCTGCGGAGACAGCGATCTCCGTGCTCGTGGACAGGATGCTGGGCCTCATCGCCTTTGTCTTTGTGGCCGTGGTCATGGCCCTGCT
>JBAVWD010000264.1:0-2004 GCA_049697655.1 Anaerolineae bacterium
CCAGGTTGTCGGTCTCGCTGGCCGTCTCCCAGCTCAGTTCGATGAACTCTTCTCGCCCTGTGGCCTCGAAGAGGAGCAGCTGTACCCCCGGGGAGGTGTCTGGCAGATCGGACTCATTGTCCTCGACTTGCGCCTCGACAGGGCCGTGTAACGTGGTCTGGCCGTAGATGTCCACGACCTCCAGCCAGTAGTAATAGATTTGGTCCCGCATCACCGTCGTGTCCTCGTACGTGTAAACGGCGCCGAAGGGGCTGCCAGGCGGGACCTGGGTAGGCATCAACTCCGCGTTGATCCTGGTCCTGCTCCCGTCGACCGATGTCGCGCGGTACAGGTTGAAGCCCAGGTTGTCGGTCTCGCTGGCCGTCTCCCAGCTCAGTTCGATGAACTCTTCTCGCCCTGTGGCCTCGAAGAGGAGCAGCTGTACGACCGGGGGGGTGTCTGGCAGATCGGACTGATTGTCCTCGACTTGCGCCTCGACCGGGCCGTACAACTCGCTCTCGCCGTAGATGTCCACGACCTCCAGCCAGTAGTAGTAAACCTGGCCGGGCTCCACCGTGGCGTCCTCGTAATTGTAGACGGCGCCGAAGGGGCTGCCCGGCGGGACCTGCGTAGGGATCAACTCCGCGTTGATCTTGGTACTGCTCCCGTCGACCGATGTGGCGCGGTACAGGTTGAAGCCCAGGTTGTCGGTCTCGCTGGCCGTCTCCCAGCCCAGTTCGATGAACTGTTCTCGCCCTGTGGCCTCGAAGAGGAGCAGCTGTACGGCCGTGGCCACGTTTTCCAGTTTGAACTCATAGTCCTCCACCTCACCACCCGCCACGAGACCGCTGGGTGCGATGGCGGGCGTGCACACGCCACCGACCGGCGGGCTGAGGCGGAAGCGGAAGTAGTACGGGTTGGTCGTCTGGGCGTTCAAGGCTGGCGGGACCGTAGCCTGGACAATCGACGTGCCGGTGCTCACCAGGATATTCTGGATGATGTACTCGGAGTAGGTGCTGTAGGTATCATCGCCGCCGGTCTTGGTGAAGTTGCCGTCGGCGTAGGTCGTGCCGGCGCCTGACCCGGTATCATTGGTGAAGTCCATCCACGCGTTCAAGCAGCCCGGGCCGCCCGTAACCGTCACCGAGAACTTGCCGATACCCTCCCACCATTCGGCTGTGGTACCGGCTAGGGTGACGCCGTCCTCATCGGCGCTGAAAGCCGTGTCATCGCCAACGGCGCCAGTCGAGGGCTGGCCCTGGAGCTCATGGTCGAAGGCGCTACCCAGCCTCAAGCCGGAAGGGGAATGGCGCGGCCCATCGGTGGCGCGGGCCGTGCCATACGTGTCGGGCAGGTCACCCCAGTCGTACGACGCCACAAACGTCGCGGCGCACCTCGTGAAGGTACCGGCGGCAAACGCTGTGTCGCAGTTGAGCAGCTCATCGTAGTTCGCAACCGCGTTCAGGGTGACGTCAAACCGGACGTAGAAGGTCGCACCAGAGGGCAGGTCGCCAAGCAGGACGCCACCAGTTACGTCCAACGGGAACCCGTCGCCGCTGCCGTCGTCGGGGATGCTGGTCCAACCGCTGCCCACGTCCTTTTGTGTGCTGCCGGCAACGTAAGTCGTGTTGGCCGGCACCAGGTCGTAGATGTAGACATTGGCCACCGTGGCTAGCATGCTGTTATGGATCGTCATGTTGTAGGTGGCCGTGTCACCCGGGCTGAGCAAGCCGTCGCCATCGGCGTCGGTCTTGAGCGCCAGGTCCTTGGTGCCCTCAGTCAGGCGCATTGGCGGGACCGAGGTGCCCACGTCCAGGCCCGGCGCGTCTGAGGTCGCGTTGGGAGGATCCTGGCCCCAGGCCACCGACAGCCTGCAGCCGGCGGTGCCCCCATAGCACGCACCCGATGCCGTGCGGCTCCAAATGCGCGCGCCGCTTTGGTCGAACTCCTCTTCGTCCAGCCCAGGCTCGAAGAGGCGTACCGACTGCAGGCGATAGACCAGCAGACCGTTGTTGGAGCCTGGCT
>JBAVWD010000265.1:0-3467 GCA_049697655.1 Anaerolineae bacterium
AACGACTGGCGGGGGCTTTACGACAAGGGCCGAGCCTAGGGTAGCGTGTGCCTGTTGCGCGTGCCGCCCACATGCGATGGCAAAGGGCCGGATTCGCGTGGACTGTGGATCGAGCCGACGAGCCGGAGGTTGGGGGGCTGGGGGTTGCGGCAATTAGGCTCAGGCTGCATGGGTCGGGCGCCGAGGATATGAGGGGACCCCACAACTCGCGCGGGGCAACCATGACCGTCGGGGAGACTGGTGTTCGGGTCCACGTCTGACGTGGGTCCCCAGCAGCTCAAGTCAGTTTATGGCTTGACCAGAAGTCACTGAACCAGAAAAGGGGGGAAGATGAAGATCGAGGCCTGTATCAAGGATTGCATGAAGCGTAGGGTCATCACCGTGGCGAGTTCCACCACTGTTCGGCAGGCGGCCCGCCTGGTTCTGGAGGAGCACGTGGGGACGCTGCCCGTGGTTGACGAAGCAGGGGTCCTCCTCGGGGTCGTGCGGCTCAATGACTTGCTGGGAGTGTTCATGCCCGATTTCGTTACCCTGCTGGACAACATAGATTTCGTACATGACTTCGGGGCGCTCGAGGAGGCGGAGCCAAGGCTTGGGCCCGAGGTGGCGGGATTGACCATGAGCCGGTTAGCCGGTCGACCGGTGGTGGTCGAGGAGGATTCGGGTCTGATGCACGCGCTGGCCACGCTCATCAAACATCAGTGGCAGGATATCCCGGTGGTGGACAAAGAGGGCCGGCTGGTGGGTATCGCTTCTCGTGTGGACATTGCTGTTGCCTTCTTCGCACATTGGCTCGGCGATGAGGCCTCAGCGTGAGCCCCGCGCAAGCTGTATCCAGTCTCATTTTTGTGGCCACCCTCGTGATAATCCTCTCCGAGCGGCTGGATGCCACCATCGTGGCCATGGCTGGGGGTGCGGCCATGGTGACCGTGGGCACGGCGATGGGCTTCTACTCCCAGGAGCAGGCGCTGCGATCCGTGGACTTCGACACACTGGGGTTGCTCCTGGGCATCATGATCTTGGCTCTTCTGCTGGAGAAGACCGGCTTCTTTCAATACATGGCCATCGTGGCGGGCAAGCTCTCGCGTGGGAACCCGTGGCTCCTGTTGATCATGTTGGGAAGCACCGCGACTTTGCTGTCGACGGTTGTGCCCAACGTTACCGTCATCCTGCTCATTGTACCGGTGACCATTCTCATAGCGGAGATCCTGGGTATCAGCCCGGTTCCGCTGCTCATGGCCGAGGCGTTGTTTTGCAACACGGGAGGAGTGGCGACGCTGGTGGGCGATCCCCCCAACGTGATGATCGCCTCCGCCGCTGGTTTCTCCTTCAACGATTTCCTGACGCACACAGCGCCGTTGGTCCTCATGTCCTGCCTGGCAGCGCTCATCGTCTTGCGCCTTGTGTATCGCGCGGAACTTGGAGAGCCACCGAAGAATGTGGAGGCCCTGATGCGCCTGGACGAGCACCAGGCTCTCACCGACCCTCGCAGCATGAAGAAGGTGCTCATTGTCTTGGGGATGGTGATCTTGCTGTTCCTGGTACAAGGCCCACTGGGCTTGAGATCAGCTTTCATTGCCCTGGCTGGTGCTGCAGCCGGCCTGGTTTGGGTCCGCCCGAGTATGGAGGAGACGCTGAAGGGCATGGAGTGGAGCCTACTGCTGTTCTTTGCGGGCCTGTTCGTGACCGTTGGCGGTCTGGAGGCGGCTGGCGTGTTGGATTTGCTGGCCAGCGTGGTTGCAGCGCTCGCACAAGCTAATCTGCTGTTGGCCAGCGTGTCCGTGCTAGTGGGCGCCGCTCTGGTGTCGACCGTGGTGAACAACGTCCCGCTCACTATCGCCTTGATCCCCATGGTTTCGGGGGTGGGCGATCTGGGTGTGCCAACCTCTCCGCTGTGGTGGGCGCTGGCTCTCGGTGCAGGGCTCGGGGGCAACGCCACCATCATGGGCGCGACTCCGAATATGGTGGCGGTGGCACTTAGCCAGAAGACCCGCGTGCCGATAACTTCTCGCCTCTGGATGCGCGCTGGTCTGCCAGTGATGATCGTGACCTGCTTCGTGGCGAGCGTGCTCTTCGTAGTCTTCTTCGGCTGGATGAAGACACCCTGAGGAGTGCTCCGGCGCCTTCCCCCGGAGGGTGGTGCGCTCCCCCTGTCGCTGCCCGTCGGCCTGGTCATCGGCGGGCTTTTGACCAAGGAGATTGGGGTGGAGGCCTGCTGTGAGGAGACAACGGACTTGCCACGGTATGCTTGATGGGCGGGGGGCATAGAAGTGCCAGATGTTGACAGGCGTTCTCCTTGGGCGTTGCGGGGCTGAATGGCGTGTTTGGAGTGTTCATTCCCAATTTCGTTACCATGTTGGATAACATAGATTTCCTGCACGACTTCGGGGCGCCCGAACAGGGGGAGTCACAGCTTGGGCCTGACGTGGCGGGGTTGATCATGAGCTGGCTGGTGGGCCCACCGCTGGCGGTCGAGGAGGATTCGGGCCTGATGCACGCGTTGGCCCCGCTCATCAAACATCAGTGGCAGGATCTGCCCGTGGTGGACAAACAGGGCGGGCTGATGCGTATCGCTTCTCGCGTGGATACCGCTGCTGCCTTCTTCGGCGCCTGGATTACGAAGGAGGTAACAGAGTGACCACCGAGCAAGTTGTGGCCAGTGTTCTGTGTGCAGCCACTTTCGCTATGGTCCTCTCTGATCGTGTGGACCGCACCATCGTGGCCATGGCAGGGGGTGCGGCCATGGTGACCGTGGGCACGGCGATGGGCTTCTATTCCCAGGAGCAGGCGCTGCGGTCGCTGGACTTCAACACGCTGGGGTTGCTCCTGGGCATCATGATCCTGGCATCTCTGCTGGAGAGGACCGGATTCTTTCAGTACTTGGCCATCCTGGCGGGCAAGCTCTCACGGGGGGATCCGTGGCTTCTGCTGATCATGTTGGGAACCACCACCACGCTGGTGTCGACTGTCCTCCCTAATGTCACGATCATCGTGCTCATAGTACCGGTGACCATCCTCATTGCGGAGATCCTGGGCATCAGCCCCGTCCCTCTGCTCATGGGGGAGGCTCTGCTTTCCGACACCGGCGGCGTGGCAACGCTGGTGGGCGATCCCCCCAACGTGATGATCGCCTCCGCAGCCGGGTTCTCCTTCAATGACTTCCTCACGCACACCGCGCCGCTGGTGATCGTGGCCTGGCTGGCGGCACTGATCATCTTGCGTATCGTGTTCCGCTCGGAGCTGAGAGAAAGCCCGAAGAACATCGAGGCCTTGATGCGCCTGGACGAGCACCAGGCTCTGACCGACCCTACCGGCATGAGAAAGGTGCTCATCGTCCTGGGGGCTGTGATCTTGCTGTTCTTCGTGCAAGGCCAACTTGGCCTGACGCCTGCGTTCATCGCACTGGGGGGCGCGACCGCGGCGCTGCTGTGGGTCCGTCCCAGCGTGCAGGAAACGCTGGAGGGCAT
>JBAVWD010000266.1:0-3213 GCA_049697655.1 Anaerolineae bacterium
ATACGTACCCTGGTCCATTCTGGCAGCTTCTGGAGCTGAACCACTCCGAGCGCCGCCTGAAGTTCGGTCATGCGGAAGTTGTAGCCCATGGTCTCATGCAGGTAGAGCTGGCTCTGGCCGTGGTTCCTGATCAGCCGGGCACGTTCTGCTATCTCGTCGTCGTCGGTGGTGATCATGCCTCCTTCGGCGGTGGTCATGTTCTTGCTGGGATAGAAAGAAAAACATCCGGTGCCATAGCTTCCCACCTTCCTGCCGCGGATAGCAGCCCCGTGGGCCTGGCAGGCGTCCTCGATCAGGAACAGGCCATGGTCGGCGGTGATGTCCATTATGGCGTCCATGTCACACGGATGGCCGTAGAGGTGCACGGGTAGCATAGCCTTGGTGCTCTTGGTGATCTTCTCTTCGATGAGACGGGGGTCGATGTTGTAGGACTCCTCGTCCACGTCCACGAAGATCGGCTTGGCTCCAGTGAAGAGGATGGAATTGGCCGAAGCGATGAAGGTGAAGGGTGTGGTGATCACCTCGTCGCCGGGGCCGACGCCGCGGGACAACAGGGCAGCCACCAAGGCGGTCGTGCCGGAGGAAGTGGCGATGGCGTGTTTGACGCCGCAGAAGGCGGCGAACTGTTGTTCGAACTCCTGCACTCTTGGCCCTTGGGCAAGCTGACCCGACTCCAGGACGGCGAGGACCGCTTCTTTCTCTTCTTTGCCGATCAGAGGCCTAGATATGGGGATCATCTTCCGCCTCGCCGAGGGCGTCAGGGGGCATGGAGAGGCTGAGCTGGCAGGGGAGACAGACCATGCGCGTTTCTTCTCCCTCACCACCCTGCTCCGTGAGCCTCCTGCCGCATGCACACACGAACCCCACCAGCCTGGCCGGGTTGCCCTGCACCAGTCCGTGGTCGGGGACATCTCTGGTGACCACTGCACCAGCGGCAACCATGGCGAACCTGCCGACGACGATCCCGGGCAGGACCACCGCTCTCGCGCCCACGGAGGCCCCACGCCTGATGGTGCTGGGCTCCACCGACCAGTCGTCAACTCCCTTCAGTTCTCCACTGGGTAGTATGGCCCTGGGGTACTTGTCGTTGGTGAGGCAGGCGCCAGGCCCGATGAAAACCCCATCCTCCAAGGTGACCCCGTGGTAGACGAACGCCCCGTTCTGGATTTTCACGTTGTCGCCTATGATCACGTCGTGGTCGATGTAGACGCCTTTGCCGATGGTGCAGTTGCGGCCCACCCTGGCATTCTCCCTTATCTGGGCGTGGTGCCAGATCCTGGTGGCCTCGCCTATCTGTGCCTGGCCCGAGACCTCTGCCGTGTCGTGAATCTGTGTCCCCTCCACTGCCGTCACTCCCATCCTAGCAATGAGCCAGTTGCCCCCGCAGCCTGCTCCAGGCAAGCCGGGCAAGCTGGCGATAGAGGTGCCAGTCAGAAGTCTGCGGCACTATCACTGTCGTCAAAGAGTTGCCGGAAAGCCTCATGTACATCCCAAGCCAAGCTGCCGAAGTGAGGCCATAGGAGATGGTTGTGGCCCAGGCTGCTCCCGCGGGTCCGAATCGGGGGATCCAGACCAGGTTCAGGAGCACCTGAGTGACGATGCCTATGCCCCCCACGTACGTGTTGAGCAGAGGCTTGCCGCGTCCGGCAATGTCGTTGGCCAGAATGCGCCCCGCGCTGAGGAACACGATCCCGGGGAGAAGAATGCGAAACAGATGCACGGCGGATACATACTCGGAGGAGTAGAGCAGGACCACCACCCACTGACTCAGTAGGAACAGAGCGACGGCACCGATGGCTGTGATCAAGAGGACGCTCCTGCTGACCAGGGGCGTGAATGTTTTTTTGGCGTGCTCATCCTTCTCAGCCGACACCGTGGGAAAGAGGACAATGCTCGCCGACTCGGAGAGGAACCAGAGTTTCTCTGCCAGGCCGACGGCGACAGAGTAGAAGCCTACCATACTGGCGGGGACAAAGGCCCCGAGCATGAACACTTCGACGCGGTAGTTCAAGAAGCCCACGATGTTTCCGAGGTGGGCCTTGAGGCCGTAGCTCAGCGTGTCGCGGATGTAAGGCGGATTGAGGCGAAAGCGCACCCCTCCGGCGATTCGCCTGATCCAGGGGTACAAGAAGAAGCAGACCACGAGGGCACTCAGGAAAGTGGCCCAGATGGCCCCTCCAATCCCCAGCCCGATGGTAGCAGCGAGGAGGAGGACCAGCATCAGGAGGAGGAGCCTGTTCAGCACTATTGCTGCGTTGAAGTCCTTGATGCGCCGCGCCCCCAGCAGGATCTGATTGGCGTAGAATTGGCTGAAGAGGTTGACCGGAATCAGGAGCAGTGCCAGCAAGAGATAGGATAGGGCCACGGTAGGGAAGAGATAGCCATGAAGGAAGATGGCTACAACCAATCCTATCAGACTGGCCACGGTGCCCACGAGGACGCTCAGGATGACGTTGGTGCCCAGAACCTCTGGCAATGGATACTTGTCCTGAGCCACGTAATAGACGGTGGCCGGCCCGACCCCCAGGTTGACGAAAACGAGCACCAGCACGGGAAAGAGCGTGGCCAGCGTATAGACGCCTGTACCCTCGGGGCCCAGTGCACGGGCGATGACCACGGACGCCAGCAATGCCAGGGCCATCCCGACCACTCTGGCGGCCAGGGTCACCCCGGTGTCCTTAGCGAACGTCGCTGCTTTCATGAGTAGCTCGTGACCGAACCGCGGTTGGGAGCATCATTCGGGTGTGCCCCACGGGGCCTGGAGGTCGATCCAGGTCGCTGGCCAGCCGTCGTTTGCCCTGGCCGATGGCGTGGCCAAGACCGCCATCTAGGCCCGTCTGGATCGAATCTCGCTTCATAGGTAACACCCGGCGTGAGGCTGGCGCGATGGGACAAAAGCAAGGCCGAGGTTCATCCAACAATTCTAGATTAGCCTATTGGGCTTGTCAAACAGTGTGTCTCCGCCATCATCCAGGGAGAGGGCGGCCTGGCGAAGACGTCCGATCTCGCGCTCCATTCCCTTTGTGGCGGCCTGCTCCAGGTGCTAGCCTTGCCGGACCTCGGCGTACAAGTCGAGTATGCGCGCAGCGATCCCCTCGTAGGCGTAGTTGTCCACAGCGTGCTGGCGGATGACTGCGGGGGAGAAACGATCTCCGTTGCTGAGCGCGTCCAGCAGTGCCTGGGCGAGGGCCTTCTCGTCCGCGGGCGGGACGA
>JBAVWD010000267.1:0-2179 GCA_049697655.1 Anaerolineae bacterium
TTCGACGGTGGGCTCTGCGGTATCGGTTGGCTCCGCACCGGCTGTGGGCGCCAACGTCGGACCGGGCAAAGGTGCCACGGTGGGGCTGGGCGGCGTCTCCGTGGCCTCGGGGGCAGGGCTGGCGCAGCCGCTCAGTAGGAGGCTCAAGATCATGGCGCAGGCCATGAAGGCAGACACCAGACGGGGGCAACGATGACTAATCATCTTTCCAGACTCCTTTCTGTACTCAGCTTGACTCTTTCACGAGGATGTCGAGGGCACCGTCGCCGGTGACGTCTTGCAGCATAAGGTGGTCCCAAGCACCGCCAGGGCTGCGCCATTGGAGGGTGAAGCCCCAGCCGTTCCATCGCCACACAGTGACGTGGCGGGCAGCGACGTTGGGCGCGTCGTAGCTTCCCTCGAGAACCACCAATTCGTTGGCCCCGTCGCCATCTGCGTCTGCGGCGGCCACTTCCAAAATGGGATCGGCGACGGGTGAACTGCACCACAGGTGTTGCCAGGCGGCCTCTCGCCACCCGTAGATGAAGAGATGGTTCCTGAGGCTGCCCTCCTCCCACAAGGAAGGGAAGCCGAAGGTATCGTAGAAGATCGCGGGCTCCAGGCGGAAGGGCTTCCACAGCACGAAGGCAACCTCTTGCGTGCCGTCGTTGTTGACGTCCGCCACCAATAGCTGGCGGACATCCCAGGAGGGATCGCTGCTCCAGATCTCCTGGCCCTGGTGCACGACGCTCAGGGTGCCGTCCTTGAGCACGATAGTCGTCCCCTCGTCCAACGGTGTCGCGTCTGGCAGCGTCGCTCCCTGGGCGGCCACCTCGAGGAGTGGGTCGACGGACAGAGGCCCATACCCTTCCTCACCTCCGCGGAACGAGAAGGCCACCCACCGGGGCTGTGGAGCGAGAGCCCGAGGGCTGCTGAAGGCCAGCAGGGCTGCCGAGAGGGCGAAGGCAATGCTTGCTCGCTTCATCGATTCTCACTTGTGCGCTTCAGCGCGTTCAGGGGCTAAAGCCCTCACCACGAACCCCAGGTTTGTAGTGTGCGCTTCAGCGCGTCCAAGGGCCAAAGCCCTCACTACGAGCCTCAATGACAGGCGCCGACGAAGGCCTCGAACAGCCGTAGCTGTTCGGGCCTCTCCACGATTCGCTCGGGGTGCCATTGCACACCGAGGAAGAACTCCCGGTCCGTCATCTGTACCGCTTCTACGATGCCGTCGGGAGCCCGGGCCAGCACTCGTAGTCCAGGCGCTAGCTTCTCCACCGCCTGATGATGGGCGGAGTTGACCTCTATCTCAGTAGCCCCCACCACGTGGTGCAACAGGTTCTCTTCCTCTATGACGATGGAATGATAGCGATCGTTCCCTGGGTCTATGGGGGTGTGCTGGATTCGGGTCTGGATGTCCTGGATCAGCGTGCCGCCGTAGACCACATTGACCAGTTGCAGGCCCATACAGATAGCCAGAACGGGGATCTCTCGTTGCAGGACCAGCTCCGCCAGGAGCCGGTCGTGGGCGAACCGACGGGGGTGACATTCTTGGGTCCTGGGGTGTTTCTCCTGGCCGTATGCTTGAGGTGGTATGTCCTCTCCGCCCGTGAACATCAGACCATCCAGACGGTTGAGGTACTCTGTCAGTGCGGCTGGGTTATCGACGATGGGAACGACCACAGGAAGTGCCCCTGCGGAGAGCAGGGCTTGGTAGTAGGGGGTGTAGAGCCCTATCTGGTCGCGCACGGGGTATCTGGCGTCGCTCTGGTACTGGCAATTGAGCCCGATCAGGGGTCGCGTAGGGGCCATTTGTCCTCTCCGGGGTTATTCTAGCGGCGCTTGTCCCTGATTGCAATAGCCTGTGCCGTTGTCACGGTGAGGTGGCTGGGGTATAATGCCCGGCGAGGTCGGTTGCGTCTCCAAGCGCGGCGTTCCAAGCGATGGGCGCGAGACCAGGAGGAGGTTGCGGCGACACCATGTTCCCTCCCATCTTTCCGATCTACGTTGGGGCGCTGGCCCCGCTACACGAGTTGGCGCCGCTGGTCTGGCTGAGCGGCGTGGTCTGTTTGTGGGCGACGAGGTACACGCACCAACTGGCCACGCGGTGGGGTTCCAGATTCTATGTCCTATCGGCGGTGATCCGGCCGCTGGGCATCCTGCTCATCGGCGCGGGCTGGCTGGCCCTCTATTCGCCCGGCCC
>JBAVWD010000268.1:0-3502 GCA_049697655.1 Anaerolineae bacterium
CCCACGATCTCTCCGTCTGGGGCCTGCCGGAGCCTCAAGCAGTAGGTGAGGTGAAAGTCGCCACAGAACGTGCCTAGCAGTTCCCCGCCTTCAAGGGACAGATAAGGCATAGTGCCTATCTCCCGAAGCCCACCCTGTTCCTCGAGAAGAACGCGACCGTCGGCAGGCGACTGGGCGAGATGAAACACCAGTGATGAGTACTCCGGCCCGAAGTCAGAGGTCAAAACAGCGCCATCGATAGCCTCCAGACGCCAGTCTCCTCTGAACTCTGGCGGAACCTCCGACAAGTCCCAATCGCTCTCCAAATCACCCATTGAGCTGTGGTGGATCATGGGGCTAGGCGTGGCGACCGCGTTGGAAGCTTCGTGCCCGGAGCCACACGAACACACCGTCACCAGCAGAAGGGCCGTCGCTCCAAGGACGCACTTCGCAAGGATGCTAAACGTCATGGGTGACGCCCTATCTGACTGCACCCTGCCTGGCACGTTGTCTGTCCGAGGCGATGCACATGCCTCAGGCTGCCCGTCAACGGATTCTCCTGGCTGTGCCACTAACCTTGCGCCCCTTTCCCGAGACCGCAGCCGGCGACATCACCTTCGCTGTTCTGCAGCACACAATTGTACCAGTTGGTGCCCCAGAGGAACCACCATGCACAGCGCCCCAAGGACCACGGCACCAACGCCCAGAAAACCCACTGCACGCGCCACCTCCCTCCGAGGCGCTTACCGTTCGGTTGTGGCCGTCAACCACGGCGAGGCCGGGCGTCTGCCGCCATTTCACGTACGGGCGCGCTCCCGGACAGCCTCCTCCAACCGCTTCTGCACTTGGGCGCGCTGCTCCGGGAACGCTTCCTCGGTGTACACCTCTGACGCGCTGCGATAGGCAGCAATGGCTCGGTCGAGGCTCTCTTTGCGCTCCCCGACAACCCGTTTGGAGTAGGCATATCCCAAGCTGCTCTGGGTGCCTGCCCAGTGCATCGGGTGCTCCTCCCTGTTGAACACCTCCAGCGCCGCCTCGTACGCAGAAATGGCCTTCTCCAGGTTGTCTGCTTTCTCGCCTCGAATCCGCCTCCGGTAGGCAGCACCCAGGTTGTTCTGGATCATGGCCGAATCCAGCAGTAACTTGCGCTTCTGGGTTACCACCAATGCAGCTTCATAGGACGCGATAGCCTTCTCCACGTACTCAGCTCGATCGCCGCGTCGGCGAGCGGCGTAGGCGATACCCAGCTTGTTCTGGACCGTGGCCCAGAACGAGGGCTCCTCCTCCCACCTTAGCTGAGAAAGGATCCCTTCGTAGGTCTCTATCTGCTCCTCCAGACCCTTGCTGCTGGGGGGAAGTCCTTGCACCTGTGCGATCTGTCGCCGGAAACGACGCGGCACCTTGACCGATGGCTGCTCAGGGCTGTGGAGTTCTCGCCGTGGCCAACCCCTGCGTTTCCGCACCCCGGCAACCCATGCCTCTTGCTTCTCCCCGGCATCCATCTCCTCAGTCCACTCTCGTGCCTTGGCGGGATCGTCGCCAACCTCTTCCCGCGCCACATCCCTCAGGAAAGGGTAGATATCCGGATGGTTCTGTTGAAGCCATCGCAGCCAGGTGGGCTTGATCCACGATGGCTGGTTGAGCCCCCCGAGCAGGGTCAGGATGAAGGAAGGCGCAACCAAGTAGATGACCAGCCTCTGGCGAGTCTCGACCTCACTGGGCAGCCCGGCTATGCCCACTAGGCAGAGCACCACCCCAGCCAGGGGTAGCACGTGATAAACAGGGGGACCCAGGAACCCTCTTGTCTTTCTGAGGAAGTACTGCTTCGAGTAGCCGAGCCGTATATACATTCCGTACGACACCAGCGCCAGGCCAGCGCCACAGGAGACGAGGACCGAGAACCAGCGTGCGACTGTCTGAGTCAGCTGTGTTTCCATGGATTTGCCCTGCTTTGGGGGATCTCCGATAGCACCCTGGGCAGGCACATTCTAGCATACGGCCACCGGGTCCGTCAAGGGTTGCGTGGCCGCGTATGGAGCAATTTCGCCAACCACGACCCATTTCTACTGGGAAGCCTCCCTGCGCGCGCACCCACGGACGACATGAGGCGCCATGACCCCGGGGCTGGAGGCGGAGTCACAGGTCCCCAACACCCGCGGACAGGAATCACACTGGAGCGAAAACCCAGAACAGGGGCTATGAGACCGAGGGCACAACCAGCGAGGAGCACGCCCCTATTCGTGCCGCAGGGCGTCGATGGGGTCCAGGAGCGCCGCGCCATCGACAGGGTACAGGCCGGACAGCACGCCCACCAGGGTGGCGAAGGCCAAAGCCAGAAGCACCAGCCAGCCGGCGACCACGAGAAAAGTCCCTCGTACAGCGATCTCCTGCCAATGCAAGACCGCGAGGATGAGTCTGCCGGAAATCATCGAATTTTAAGGTTGTGAGCGGCTTTTCGGTTTGACATGGGTCAACAGGTATGTTAGGATGCCTGCTAATTGAATACCAGCCGATGAGAGAAATCTTATCCAGAGAGGTGGAGGGACCGGCCCTGTGAAGCCTCGGCAACCAGGCGTGCCACCCATGGCAGGCCATGGTGCCAACTCCGTCAGACCCGCCGGCGGGTGCTGAGAGATGAGAACGCGGCAACGTTGACTGCCTCTTCAGCAAACATGACCCCGCTGGAGAGGCCTTTTTTACCCCTCTCTCCTCCTGGATGGAGTGCCCCATCGCCATTGGTTCGTCAAACAACCAGAGAGGAGAGAAGCCATGCCCAGCCGTATCTCGACCCAGACCGTACACGCCGGAGAGGAGAGGGAGAAGCCCTTCGGCGCACTCACCACCCCCATCGTGCAGACCTCGACCTACACCTTCCGTGACACCGCGGAGATTATGGACTTCATGCGCAGCAAGGCCGCTGGCGGCATGCCCCGTCGGGTGGACTACGGTAGATACGGCAACCCGACTCAGAGCGCTGTGGAACAGAAAGTGGCCTCTCTGGAAGGGGGAGATAGCGCCTTGCTCTTCGCCAGCGGGATGTGCTCTATTACTACCACCCTGTGCACCCTCCTGTCCTGCGGCGATCACCTGATTCTGGTTCGTGATGTCTACCACCGCACGCGGGACTTTGCCGTCAACTTCCTCAACCGTTGGGGGATCGAGACGACCTTCGTCCCGGTAGACGAGCCAGATGCTATGGCCGCCGCCATCCGGCCCACCACGCGGGCCCTCTTCTCCGAGACGCCCACCAACCCCTACCTGAGCATCGTGGACCTGGCCCGGATGGTGGAGATGGCCCAGGACCACGGCCTGACCACGGTCGTCGACAGCACCTTCGCCACCCCCATCAACCTTCGCCCCCTGGAGTACGGCGTCGATCTCGTGGTTCACAGCGCCACCAAGTACCTGGGAGGGCACAACGACCTGCTGGCGGGAACGGTCGTGGGATCGAATCACCTCCTGGCCCAGATCGAAGAGGCGCGGGGTGTGCTGGGCGGCGTGGCCAGCCCTCACGACGCTTACC
>JBAVWD010000269.1:0-2360 GCA_049697655.1 Anaerolineae bacterium
CTTCAGGGCCTCGTCCATCACCACCTTGATGGCGTGAGACGGCTCCGGAGCGGGAATGATCCCTTCCGCCCGGGCAAAGCTGACGGCTGCGTCGAACACCGGCAGCTGATGCTCGGCGCGGGCCTCCATGATGCCCAGCTCGTAGAGGTGGCAAATGAGGGGCGCCATGCCGTGGTAGCGCAGGCCTCCCGCATGGATGGGAGCAGGGATGAAGCTGTGGCCCAGCGTGTACATCTTCGCCAGCGGGATCGTCGCGGCGCTGTCGCCGAAGTCGTACCTGTACAGGCCTTTTGTCACAGAAGGCGAGGCCATGGGTTCCACACAGATCATCTGGATGTCCTTTCCATCCTTGATCTTGTCTGGGACCCAAGGAAAAGAGAAGCCACCCATGCTGCTCCCCCCGCCGATGCACCCAACCAGCATGTCCGGGTAGTCATCCGCCAGCTCGAACTGCTTCTTCATCTCCTGCCCGATAACCGTCTGATGCATCAGCACGTGGTTGAGCACACTCCCCAGGGTGTACTTGGTGCCATCGTGGGTGACAGCGTCCTCCACCGCTTCGCTGATGGCGATGCCCAGACTCCCCGTGTGCTCAGGGTTCTCCGCCCGCAGCTTTCGACCGTAGGAGGTCTCCTCGCTGGGGCTGCGCACTATTGTGCCACCCCAGGCCTCGATCATGCTCTTACGGTAGGGCTTCTGGTCGTAGCTGATCCCCACCATGTACACCTTGCACTCCAGGTCGAAGAGGTTGCAGGCAAAGGACAACGCACTGCCCCATTGACCCGCACCCGTCTCAGTGCTGAGGCGCGTCTGCCCTTCCATCTTGTTGTAGTAGGCCTGAGGTACAGCGGTATTCGGCTTGTGGCTACCCGGTGGACTCACGCCCTCCCATTTGTAGTAGATACGCGCCGGCGTATCCAGCGCCTTCTCCCAGCGCAGGGCTCTGTACAAAGGCGTGGGTCGCCAGAGCGTGTACACCTCGCGCACAGGTTCCGGGATCTCTATCCACCGCTCCTGGCTCACTTCCTGCATGATCAGTTCCATGGCGAAAACGGGTACCATGTCGTCGGGGGTGACGGGATCCATGCGTCCGGGGTGAATCATGGGTGGCACCGGCTCGGGAAGATCCGCCTGGATATTGTACCAGTGAGTGGGGAGATCCTTTTCCCCTAGGAAGAACTTTGCCTGTTGCATTCCTTCTCCTCCTCTCATGCTGTCGCGCCCAGCGGCCTTGTTTGGCTGGTCTCCGGGCCGAGGTTCCGTACATAGGCAGCGGGCCGGGAGCAAGACCGCCACCGCGGGTCTCCTCCAAACTAGATGGCCACAGAACACGCCCCCGCTGGATTGGCCATTCTGTGGCTAGTTTGGTTGCATGCCCACCTCCTTTCCGGCCGGATCTTGACCGCAGCCACTCCCGCGCATACGAAACAAGGCTCTCTCCTCAAGGGACGAGAGCCTTGCTGGTATCCCCCTCACCGCCTTCTCATCCAGCCCCGCAGGCCAAGAACCCCGCCGAGACCACGGCGTTGTTCCACGAGCCAGCCCCATTCAAGCAGGTAGAGGCTCGTCGATAGTGGGACCATGATCCGAGACCCTCGGTCATCATAGTGGCGGCGACGTCCGGCGACTACTACCCTGACTCCGTGCAAAGGGTTCTTCGGCTTCCGGCTTTCAGCTCCGTACCGGCACCAGCGGTGGTGTCAGGCTCCCACCTTCCGCCTACCCTCTGCGTATACCTTCGATACCTACCACTCCCAATCGCAGTCTCTATGCTCTATTAGTTGCGGCAGTATACACAACTCTCCACGGCTTGTCAAGCAGTCGCTCTGCTTGCGCGTTGGAAGACGGTGCCGACTCAACAATCGTGACTCGCCGCGGGAGCGGGCAAACCTCTCCTAGCAGATTAAGCCCCCGAGGCGCGAGATGGCCCGTCATCGCCTCGCGGCTCGCCAGCGCTCGGAGTACGACCTCCGCTCCCACCAGCGGCTTGCGGTCACCGATATCGCGGCTGGTCTCTGGTCTCCTCGTAATACGCTTCGACCCCGATCTTCTTCATCCTTCTATTCATCTGGCGCCACCTGCGTTTCAGATGTGGGTCGAAGTTGGTCCTATCGCAGGGGAACTCCTCACACTGAAAGCAGAAATCGACGCCCTTCTCTCGATAGCAGGTAGTGACGCCGCAGTTGGGGTAGAGACAGGTGCCCCCGCGTCATCCATCGCAGTGGCCCTGTGCAAAGTAGGCCAGCAACCCCTGGAAGGCGGGGTAATCCTTGAACGCCGGCAGAAAGGCTGAGAACCGTTGGGCGTAGACCTCAAACCCTCCCAACCACTCCTGCAACTGCGTGCTCAGGGTGGCAATG
>JBAVWD010000270.1:0-22942 GCA_049697655.1 Anaerolineae bacterium
GCAGTTGGACAAGTTCGTGCCGCAGTTCTACCAGGTGCATTGCCGGAGCGAGGATTGATCTGGTGGTCAGTCTGCTGTGGCGCATCCAACGGAACCAAGTACGGTTTTCAGAAATCAAACGGTTGTCTGCAAAGGCAACTGTTTCAGGGGGAAAGGAATGAGCGTAAGAGCACTAGAACTAGAGCACGAGGAAGAGGAGGCGATTGTCTCCGAAGAACTTGATGAGGACATCGAGGAAACGCTGGACGAGGATTCCCTCGCCGGTATCGAGAGCGACGACGTCATCTCTCTGTACATGAAGGAAGTGGGAACCATCCCTTTGCTCACCGCTGACGAGGAGAGGGATCTGGCCCTGGCCCTGAAAGAAGGAGAGGCCGCGAAGGCACGACTTGCGCGGAGCGAGCTGAGCGGAGATCTGAAGCAGCGGCTCGAACGGAAGGTGGACGAAGGGGATCGCGCGCGTGCACGCTTCATAGAGTCCAACTCGCGGCTGGTGATCAGCATCGCGCGCAGGTACCTCGGTCGAGGCCTCCCACTGTCTGATCTGATGCAAGAGGGGAACCTGGGGCTGATCAAGGCCGTGGAGCGATTTGATCCATACAGAGGGCACCGTTTCAGCACGTATGCTACTTGGTGGATCCGGCAGTCGATCCTCAGGGCGGTGGCCGATCAGGGGCGGACTATCCGTCTGCCCGCGCACATCGTTGACGAGCTAAACAAGATGAACCGGGTTTCCAAACGGTTGGCCCAAGAGTTCGGTCGGGAACCGACCAACGAGGAGCTGGCTGAAGAACTGGAGATGCCTGCGGACAGGGTGGGCGATCTGTACCACCTGGGAGGTCAACCCTTGTCCCTGGAGACGCCGGTGGGCGAGGAGGAGGAGAGCACCCTGGCGGAGTTCATCGAGGATGACGTCACGCCGACTCCGTCTTCCATGACTTCGCACGCCATCATGTGGGAACGGGTGGAGGATGCGTTGGATTCACTGACTCCGCGCGAGGCACGCGTCCTTCGCTTGCGCTACGGGCTGGAAGACGGCGAGGACTACACGCTCGAGCAGGTGGGAGACAAGCTTGGCCTAACCAGAGAGCGCATCCGGCAGATCCAGGCTCAGGCTTTACGCCGCCTTCGCCATCCCAGCCGCAGCAGGAACCTCAAGCCCTTTCTGAATTGACGGCTGACAGGACAACGACGCGCAGGTGAAGTCCTGACCTGCAGCATTCCAGGCGGCCAGGCTGATCGTCCGACGGGGGAAGGGAGCGACACCACATGTCAAGAACGGTGAAGTTGGTCCTTGGTGCCGGTGTGGTCGTTTTGGTGGCGGTGCTGGGCTTTCTGGTCGCCTCGTCGGGACAGGAAGCGGTGGGGCAGGAGTTCGTCGTCGCTGCGGACCTGGATCCCGAGTACTTGACGCTGCCGGGCGAACAGCAGGGTCTGCCCACCGAAGGGCCCGTTCCTGCTGAGACCTGGCCCGGCATCGGACAGGCAGCCCCGCTGAGCGAAGGGAGAGCCCTCTGGGTTCCCCGTTGGTCGTACAAGACGGCCGCCGATGTGCGTGCTATTGTGAGCAAGGCGGCCTCGGCCAACTTCAACATCCTGTTGTTTCAGGTCAGAGGTAATGGCGACGCCTACTATTCCTCTGTCTACGAGCCCTGGTCCGACAGGCTGACGGGCTCGTTGGGCCGCTATCCCGGCTGGGACCCCCTCGCGCTGGCCATCCAGGAAGCCCATGCCGCCGGCTTGCAACTGCATGCCTACGTCAATGTCTATCCTTCATGGCTGGGTGTGACTCCTCCCGGCACCAGCACGCCACAACACATGTTTCATCGGTTCAATGCTCAGTACGGAAACCAATGGGTGCAGTGGGACCGGAACCACAACCCTATGGGACTGAACGAGCAGTACTTGGCGGCCAACCCGGCTCACCCTGCGGTGACGGAACATGTGGTGGCCGTGTGCCGCGACATCGTGATGAACTACGATGTGGATGGGTTGCACCTGGACTACGTGCGGTATTCGGGACCGCATTTCTCATACGATCCCGTGAGCGATCGACTCTTCCAGGAGCAGGGGGGCGGTGACCGCGGCGATTGGCAGCGCGCCCAGGTGAGCGAGCTGGTGGGCCGCATTTACGACGAGGTGTTGCCGTTGCGGCCGGGCATGGCCTTGTCGGCAGCCGTGTGGCCGATCTATAAGGACAAGTGGGGCTGGGTCACCTATGGGAGTACCACGTACGCCGGGTATGGCGGGTACTTTCAGGACTCTCGCGGGTGGCTCAAGTCAGGCACGATGGACTTCATCGCTCCTATGCTGTACGGCACAGCGGTCATGAACAGCCGCGATCGCTTCAATACACTGGTTGCGGACTTCATGGCGGAGTCATATGGGCGCCAGGTGTATGCGGGCATCCACGCTGACTACGCCTCTTTCTCCGAGATCGAGGCGCGCATCAACATGGCCAGACGCGCCGGGTGTCAGGGACAGGCCATCTTCGCCTATTCGGTGGTGGATGGAAAAGGGTACTGGGATGAGTTCCGTGCCGGGCCCTACGCCCAGCCCGCCAAAGTCCCTGCCATGCCCTGGAAGTAGTCGGCTCTCTTCACAGCATGACCAGCGGCTGGCCAAATCCAGGAGGGGCGAGGACCTTGCCATCCTGGTAGACTACAACTCCCCGTAGTTTCACCGACGTTACGCGTCCCTTCACCGTCATGCCCTCGAAGGGCGTCCATCCGCACTTGGTGAACAGCTGTGCTCCCCGGATAGACCAGGTGACGGTTGGGTCTACCTCCACGTGGGCATCGTCCGGCACCTTCAGGCCCATGACCCGAGCCGGCCCATGGTGCAGCAGTCTTGCGACCTCTTCTAGAGACAGTCGACCCTCGCTCACGGCGTTCAGCAGCAGGGGCAACGTTGTTTCCAGGCCGGGCACACCAGGCGGTGGATTGTCTGATCGTTTCTCTTCGAGGGTGTGCGGCGCGTGATCGGAGGCTACCGCATCGATGATGTGGAGGTTATCCCACAGTGCCTGGTTGTCCTGTGGGGTGCCCAATGGGGGTTTCATCAGCGAAAGCCTACCGAGGCTCTTGGCATCGTCCTCGGTGAGAAAGAGGTGATGAGGTGTCACCTCGCAGGTGAGCCGGACGCGTCTCTCCTTGGCCTGCCTCACGAGCTCTATCTCCGCCTTTTGGCTGACGTGGCAGAGGTGGAGTCTACGGTCGTACAGTTGAGCCAGACCGATGGCGATGGCCGTGGACAGTCCCTCAGCGTGGGCGGCGATGGGTTTGTTCCTCGGCCAGTACCGGAAGTGCGCCATCATCGTGGGCAGAGAGTTGACACGGAGGGGTCCGTATGTGTCGTCCAAGTACATCTTGAGGCCCGCCACATGAGGGTCGACCAAGGGCTTTCCGGCGTTGCCACTCGAGGCCCCCATGTAGAAGCCGTAATCGCAGCGGGCCTTCGCCACGGCGAGTTCGACCTTGCGGAGGAGCGTTTCTTGATCCACTACCGGAGGAGTGTTGTTGGGCATGTCGAGGACTGCCACAAAACCCCCGGCGAGGGCAGCCGCGGTGCCGGAGGAGAAGTCCTCTTTGTGCGTTCCACCAGGCTCTCGCAGGTGAACGTGGATGTCGACCAGTCCCGGCAGATCGAGCCTTGTCATCTATGACGCTCCGACTGTGGATTCTCGTGCCCGGGCACGGTGCCAGGGGCTGGCTCGGCCTCTGCCTGCCGCGGCGGGCGGGTCAGTACGCGCCACGCGCGAAAAGGACCGTGGGGATGGTCCGCAGCAGGATCTTGAAGTCGAGCCACAGCGACCAGTTTTCGGCGTAGTAGAGGTCTAGCATCACCATTTCGTCGAAGGTAAGGTCGCTTCTGCCCATCACCTGCCACAGGCCCGTGATGCCCGAGGGGATCCTGAGACGCTCGTGATGCCAGTCTTCGTACACCGCCACCTCCGAGGGCAGTGGGGGACGGGGACCCACCAGGCTCATGTCCCCTCGGAAAACGTTGATGAGTTGGGGCAGTTCATCGAGGCTGAAGCGGCGTATTATCCTTCCTACCTTGGTGACGCGAGGGTCGTCCCTGATTTTGAAGATCGGCCCGGCAACCTCGTTGAGCTCGCTCAGTTGTGGCCTCGCCTCCTCGGCATCCTCCCACATTGATCTGAACTTGTAGCAGGTGAAGCGCCTCGCCCCACGACCGAGACGGGTCTGTCTGAAGAGCACCGGCCCCGGAGAATCGAGCTTGATCGCAACTCCAATGATGGTCAGTAGTGGGGACAGCAGCAGTAGCATCGCGCTGGAGCCCGCGATGTCCATGAAACGCTTGAGTGCTATCTTCCATCCCGTCAGCGTGGTTTCCTTCATTCCGATCAAGGGAATACCTTCCAAGACGTCGGTATCCACCTGGCTCAGGCTCATCTGTAGCAGGTCTGGGACAAACCGCGCCCGCACACCCCGGCGCTCGCTGTCGGAGAGGATCTTCAGCACCTTGCTGTGCGAGATCCACGGGAGGCTGATGATCACCTGGCCGATGGCCTCCTTCTCCAGGATGGTGGCCAGGCCCTCTGTGCTGCCGAGAGCCCTGAAGGGTCCGATGTCGCCCTCCTGCTTCTTGGGATCATCGTCAACGAAGCCTACTGGTCGATAGCCGAGGTCAGGCCGGGCCACGATGCTGCGCATGATGGCGCGACCGACCTCGCCGGCGCCGACGATCAGCACGCGGTCCACCCCTATTCCTCGGCGCCTGAGGGCAGCCGCGATCTGTCGTTCAATGAGGCGGCTGAGACTCAAGAATGTGCCGATGAGAAGCAGAGCGTAGAAGAAAATGAGGCGGGAATAGAAATGGGCCCGGTAGAGAAAGAAGATGAAGATCATGATCGCCATGCCCACCAGCGTACTGGTGAAGATGATGTAGGTGTCGTCCAGCCACGAAGACCCCCGTCTCCGGTCGTACAGCCCTTCTGCCCTAAAGACGATGAGCAGGATCACGGTCAGAACGACGGATACAGGGACATATGCGCTGAACGGTACGTAGTACGCCTCGGCCACGGCCCTTATCCACTGCAGTTCGTAGCGAAGGTAGTGGGACAGCACGAAAGCGATGTTGATGAGAATCACATCTGTGACCACCAGAGCGAGAGTGGACCAGCGCCTATAAGTGCCAAACACGTCGGCTCCTAGGTTGGAGTCTGAGCCGCAGCTCGATCATATACCCTGACCGTATCCTCAGCCGTCCGCTGCCAGGTGAATTCCTGTGCCCTTGCCAATCCCTTGACTCTCATGGCCGCTCGCAGACTGGTGTCGGTGAGGACGTGCTGCATGGCCTGGGCCATCTCCTCAGCGTTGGTGGGTTCCACCAATATGCCGGCCTCACCGACGACCTCGGGCAGGGATGAGGTGTTGGACACAACCACCGCGGTGCCGCAAGCCATGGCTTCCAGCGGCGGCAGGCCGAAGCCTTCGTACAGCGAGGGATACACGAAGAGCTCGGCCGCGTTGTACCAGAACGGTAGCTCCTCGCGCGCGACGTAGCCCGGGAAGAGCAGATCGTCCAGCAAGTCTAGCTCGCTGGCCAGGGAAAGCACCTCTTCGTGGCGCCATCCCTTGGCGCCGGCGATGACGAGGGGAGGGGGCTTGGTTCGTCTTCTGAGAAGGGCATAGCTCTCTAGCAGGGTCGTGAGGTTCTTGCGGGGCTCTATCGTGCCCACGAACAGTATCATCCGGGGAGGGAGGTGGCGCTTCTTGCGGAGTGCATCGAGTAGTTCTGGGTTGTCCACTGGCCGGAAATCCTTGTCCACTCCACACGGTACCACGTCTATCCGGTCCTCCGGCACGCCCAACAACCTTACGACATCCCTTTTGGTGCTCGCCGAGATAACCACCACACGTCTCGCTCGTCGAGCGGAGTAGGCGGTGCCCCATCTCAAGTAGAGACGTCTCCAGGGTTGGAAACCTTGTGGAAAGAGGAAGAAGCTGAGATCATAGATGGTGACTATGCCCGGGCACGGCAGCACCACGGGCTGGACGAACGCCAGAGAATGCAGCAGGTCTATGCCTTCGGTCAACAGCTGCGCTGGCTGCACCACCTGTTCCCACAGAATCCTCACGGGAGCAGTGGCGGTGGGCAAGACCGAGACCTTGGTCCGGACCCCAGGAAAAGCGTCACCTGCTTCTTTGTCGCCAAGGAAAGCGGTGAAAGTGTGATGATCAGCGGCCCCGGGTAGATGCTTCAACAGGCTGTAAATGTACCAGTTTATGCCCGCGGCGCGGTAGCTTTTCTCTGAGGACAGGAGATGGGCGTTCAGACCAACGTGCATAGTACGAGGCTATTATAGTCAGATGACCCGGCGCAAGCAAGGTCCCTCGTTGGCAAAGGCAGGTTGGAGACCTTGGACACGGTGTTATGGCGAAGCCAGGATCTTGACATAGACGTCGCGAGTTGCCTGCGCGATAGCCTTCTGTGTGTAGTGCCGAAGCACACGCTCCCGGCCCTTGTGCGCTATCGCCCGACGCAGCCCCTGGTCTGCGATCAGATCTCTTAGGTGAGCCCTCAGGGCTTCCACATCCTCCTCAGGGAAGAGCAGCCCAGCCTGGCCGATGACGTGAGGGATCTCGCCTGAGTCGGATCCCACTACCGGAATCCCACAGGCCATGGCCTCGATGAGGACGCGACCGAACTGCTCCTTCCAGTGGGGCCGCGCTCGCGAGGGTAGAACCAGGGCGTCCAGCGTCTGGTAGTGGTCTGGCATCTTCCCCGTTGGCAACGGAGACTCGAAGGTCACGCTCTCACCCAGCCCGAGTTCCCCTACCAGTTCCATCAGGCGGGCTCGGTGGGGCCCGTCCCCGAGGATGGACAGGCGCCACTCCCCACCCAGGTGAGCCACTGCTCCGAGCAGAAGATCCACACCCTTCTCCTCGACGAGTCGGCCCACGTAGCCGATTTGGAAGGGGTGGAAGTCCTCCTTGGACTCGCCGGATGAGGGTCGGTATACGTCGGTATCCACGCCGAACTGGGGAATCACTGTGACTGGTCCCCCGTAACCTTTTCCACGCAGGACGTTGACCCCGGCCTGGTTGCCGGCGATAGCGTGGGCAGAGCGGCGGTAGTTGTACTGCTCCATCCAGCTGAAAGGGAAAGGGTATCTGCGTAGGAGATTCTGCCAGGTGAAGAAGAGGGGCTTGGCGCCAACGCTTGAGGCGAGCCTCGTGGCATGGAAAGTGGCCAGGTTGTAGGGCTCCTCGTCGATATGCATGATCTCCGGTCTCAGTCGCCGGACGTGAGTGGCCAGATTCGGATAGAAGTGGAGGTGGAAATGGCCGTTGAGGGACATCTCCTCCACCACCATGTCGTACCCCTCGGTGTACGTCCGCTCCAGTGCGATCCTGTGCCCCCTCTCCTTCCAGTAGGGTGGGACGACCAGGGTCAGGTCCACGTCGTCAAAAGCGGCCAGCTCTTCCAGCTTCTTCTGATAGCTGCCCATGACGCAGGCCTTGGAGATCATCAGTACTCTCATGGCTTATCCCCGAGGGACTGGGCGCTTCCCATCACGGATCTGTACACCTGTTGGGTCTGCGAGATCGTCCTCTCCCAGGAGAAGAGCTGGGCCCGCTCCAGTCCGCGGGCGGCCAGTTCGGCTCTTCTGGTCTTGTCGCGCAGCAAGACGCTCATGGCCTCGGCCAACTCCTCCGTGTTGTGAGGGTCGAAGAGCAAAGCACCGTCCCCAACAATCTCCGGAAGAGATGCCGCGTCGGAGACGAGCGCGGCCGTCCCACAGGACATGGCCTCCAGGACGGGCAGGCCGAAGCCCTCATAGAGGGATGGGAAGACGAAAAGGACGGCATTGCTATACAAGGCAGGCTTGTCCTCCTCGGCCACCCGGCCTATGAAAGTCACCCTGTCTTGCAGGTCATGCTCCTCTGCGATGCGCTGCGGGTCGGGGAAGAAGGGCGAGTCTCGCTGGGGAGGGCTGCCGGCGATGACCAATGGCGCGCCTTTGCTCAGGTTGGCATGCATTGCGGCGTAGGCAGCGAAGAGGGTGCCCAGGTTCTTGCGCTGATCGAATCCGCCGAGGTAGAGGACGTATTCCTGAGGTAGACTGTACTTCTGGCGAACCTGCGTCAGAACACGGTCATCCCTGACGGGCTTGAATCTATCCTGCGCTGCCAGGTAAGCGACGTGCGTCCGAGCCGGTTCCACGCGGAGCAGGCGCAGTATGTCCTGTCGCGAGCACTCCGAATCGGTGACTATGGCTGCAGCTCGCCTGGCTCCGGCGGAGACCAGCCGTGTGTACACACGTACCAGGGGGGAGCCGCGATAGGCCGGCAGGATGAGGGGGATCAGATCGTGGATGGTGACTATGGTGTTGTCGCCCCCAATCAAGGGCGATGCGAAGTAGGGCACGTGTCTCAGATCCACACGCTCGCTGTGACAGCCGCGCGGAAAGATGATCTGCTCGAACCACACCTTGGATAGGTTCCGCGTGAGGGCAAACGGTGGCCGCAGCAGGTACTGCTCTACGTTCTCCGCCGGCTGAGGGGTATCCATTTCACACTCGCTGTTCTCCGGCCTGAACAGCAAACATCGCGGACCATCCGGGAGTTTGGACAGCCCACGCACTAACTGATGGGTATATTGACCGCTGCCTGTGGCCTGCCGATTCCAGAAGAACGCGTTGATCCCCAAGCGCATCTATCTCTTCTCGATCCCGAGGACCTTCTTCACCCCACTGGCGATCCTGTCGTCTTCCTTGAGACTATCCTTCATGAACCGTTCCATGAAGTCGCTTCTGCGCTGCCGGAGGACGAGAGGAGCCGCGACGGCGATGTCCTCGTGGTTCACGCCCCTCCTTCCGTCGGCGGCGGCCCTCGCCCGGGCTGCTTCGAGGAGTACAATCTCCGCCCGGTGGGAATGTATGCTCAGAGAGTTGACCAGCTTCATGGCCGACTCTGCTGTCTCTGATGGAACGGTCACTTCAGGCAGCAAACCCTTGGCCTTGGCGATCTCGTCTGCCAGCGCCATGGTCTCCTCGGCGTAACCTGCGGCGAAGGCTACTGGATCGTCAGCGAATCGTCTGTTCCGCTCGTAGACCTCCAGTCGCTGCTCTGGCTTCTGGACCGGTGCGGCCACTACCCGTAGTCCGAGGCGGTCCATTAGCTGTGGCCGGAGCACACCTTCCTCTGGATTCATGGAGCCGACCAGCAGGAACTCAGAAGGAAAAGTGCCGATCAACCGTCCTCTTCGCACCACGTAATATCCTCTGGAGGCCGCGTCGAGGATGCAATTCACGATGTCCTCGTCCAGAAGGTTGATCTCGTCCACGTAGAGCACGTTTCCATGAGCGTAGTAGAGGATGCCCTGCTGCAACTGCCAACGACTCTGCTCGAGGGCGATCCGGGGATTGGGTCCCCCGATGACATCCTCCATGGTGGCGTTGAGGGGTAGATCGACCAACTGCATAGGGGCCAGATAGGTAATGTCCTCACCATTGTCTAGCTTGGCGGCACAGTCTGGGCAGACATACTCCATGGAGATGGCGGCCAGTCGCGGTTCGCAGCCGTGAGGGCAAATGCTGCGCGGGACTGGGGGCAGCAGGTCGACCAGGCCGCGGGCCGCTGTGGTCTTGCCTGTGCCTCTGGGACCCAGGAGGAGCACTCCCCTGACGCGAGGGTTGATGGCCGCAAGGACGAGAGCGGTCTTCATCTCCTGTTGGTTCACCAGGGCCAGTAGCGGGTAGTCTACGATCTCGGCCATCACTTCACAAACCGGTTCTCAGGGACCGAATCAAGCCCCTCATGTGTCGTACGGCTCTGCGGCACCGCTATGGCGCGTATCCGTTGGGATGCGCTTGAGTCCAGCGCCACGCGCTTTCGATGATGTCTCGCAGATCTGGAAAACGTGGTTCCCAGCCAAGCTCATGCCGGATGCGGTCGGAACTGGCCACCAGTGTCGCCGGATCGCCAGGGCGTCGAGGGGCGATTTGGGTGGGGATTGGCTGCCCCGTCACCTCTCGCGTTGCGACCACTACCTCTTGCACGGTGAACCCCTGACCATTGCCCAGGTTGTACACGCGGCTGCTTCCGTCCAGCACGTCGAGGGCCAGGACGTGCGCCTGAGCCAGGTCCACCACATGGATGTAGTCTCGGACGCAGGTACCGTCTCGCGTGGGATAGTCTGCTCCGTAGATGTCGAGGTGATCCTTCAGCCCCAGTGCGACCTTGAGAGCGAGAGGGATGAGGTGCGTTTCGGGGCTGTGATCCTCTCCGTACTCCGCTGACGCTCCACCGGCGTTGAAGTAGCGAAGGCTGGCATAGCGCAATCCATACCTCACCTCGCACCAGTGGAGCATTCTCTCGATCATCAACTTGGACTCGCCGTACGGACTGCTGGGGGCGAGCCTGTCATCCTCCTGGATGGGGATTCGCTCGGGGTCGCCATAGACGCTGGCTGTCGAGGAGAGGATGAAGCGGCGCACACTGTAGATGGCCATGACCTCGAGCAGGTTGATGGCGTTGGTGACGTTCTCCCGGACGAAGGGCAAGGGCTCGCTCATGGACAAAGGGACGATGCTATGCGCAGCGAAGTGCATGACTGCGTCGGTGGTATGCGCTCGGAATACATCACTGAGCCTGTCCTTGTTGGCGAGGTCTCCCTCCTCAAAGATGGCTGCCGGATGGACCGCGCCACGATGGCCGTAGAGCAGGTTGTCGTACACGACTACTTCATGACCTGCCCCGATCAACATCTCGGTCGTGACACTGCCTATGTAGCCAGCGCCGCCCGTAACCAGGATCCTCATCTCACAGTTCCCGCGCTATTATAGCCACTGCAGCGTCATTCCTCAAGCTTGTATTGCCTGGTGAATCGCAGAAGGCAATCGATCCTTGGCACTGGAGACCCCTACTCGCGCAACCATTGCACGATCCTATGATACAGTACGTCCAACAACCTGGCGTGCGTTGGGTCGTAGTAGCTGAGGTCATATTCGTTGGACGAGAGGACCTGTCCGTCATGCCACAGTACCACGAGCAGCTCCTGCGCGTCATCCGCAAGGGCTGATTCGATCCAGCCCACCTGCTGGCAGGAGTCTGGAGGCAGCGATACTGCCGTGGAGTACACTTGCCGACCATTCAATTGCACCTCCACAAGGCAGTCCGGGAAGGGAGTCAGCAGGTCGTTGATACCCCACACGCGGCAGCGAAACAGGTCCCCAGTCCCATACCTGCGCAGTGGGAATTCCAGACTGACTAGGACTGGCCCGTAGAGGGATTTCAGTCTCTCCCAGGCCAGTTTGGGCTGGCCATAGTAGTCGATGACACTCCAGGAGATGGCTGGCCAGGGATCGTTCAGTTGCCAGAGCATGGCGCCGCTGGTGCGGTACTTGCGCCGTCGAAAATGCTCGATGGCTACCTGCAAGCCATAGGACTGTGCCTTCTGGGAGGCTGTGATCCATTCCTCCCAGCTGTTTGGCGAGAGGGGGTTAACATACCGCTCCAGCTTATCCATTTGCGCGCAGTGATACCGCCAACCATCGTTGGGGGGTAAGACGTCTTCGCGGGGGAGGAATCGCGACAGGCTCGAGATATCGGGGACGGACTGGAGGCCGAACTCGCTGACGAAGGGTGAGCTATCCTTCTGGAACTCGCTGATGGGCGCCTTGCCGTGCCACACCAGCCAGTTGTGCGTGTCTCCTCTCCCCGGAGAGGTCTTGCGGAAGGGGCGCGTGCCATCTTCCGCGGCGACTACCTGCTCCAGGGTGTCCACAATCCTGCGATTGCGGCGATAGCTGAACTCGTTGCCGCCGCACCAGAGGACCAGCGAAGGGTGGTTTCGGACCTGGCGAACTATCGCTGTCGCCTCGTCGCTGAGTAGGCTGCGGAATCTGGCGGAGCGAGGGAGATGCCCAAGGAGCAAACATGCCAACGGGAACTCCTGCCAGACCATGATTCCCTGCTCGTCGCAGAGATCGTAGAAGGCCCTCTTCTCGCGCAATCCTCCGGCCCACACGCGCAGCAGATTAATGCCGGCTTCTTTGGCCATGGTGATGGCGGCTAGGTAGTCTTCGCGTCGCAGCCTGCCAGGGAGGGCATCCAGGGGCACCCAGTTTGCTCCCCGAACGAACTCACGGTGGCCGTTGATGAGAAACGTCCAATTATCGCGTCCTCTGGGAGCTCCCGGGTTGGGCGCCATTCCCACACTACGGATGCCGAAGGTCTCGCGCCGGGAGTCCATCCACTCTCCGTCGCACATGATTCGCAGCTCTAGATCGTAGAGATCAGGCTCTCCTCGGTCCCATGGTTGCCAGAGCCTGGCTTCGGGTAACACGAACTCCACCTCTGTGATCTGCCGGCCTGTTTCCAGTGCCAGCGGAAACTCCCACCGCCAGCTTGCCGGGGACATGTTCTCACGAGGGCGTACCTCTATCTCAACGACAACGGGTTGACTCGTGTCAGAGTCGAAGGTGGCTGCTACGTTGATGCGCGCCCGTGCTTCCTCTGGATAGGCCCGTACGAAAAGGTCGCTGATGAAGATGCCCCGGGTTATCACAAGGGTGACATCGTCCCACACACCCATGGCTCGCATCCGAGGAGCGAAGTCCCAGCCGAAGCTCATTTGGCACTTCAGGGTGGCAGAGCGGCGGGGGAAAGGCTCCTTGCCGCGGTCGAGAAGGGTGGCGATGGGCGACCAGAGCTTCTCCCACCATTCCAACTGGCGTGGGGGGAGGGAGCTGGAACCCCAGATGCGCACTGCTACTTCTGAGCCACCGGGACTCACCATGTCCGTAATCTCATAGACTTGCCTGGAGAACATGCCCTCGTGACGGCCAAGCTCGATCTGATCCAGGCACACGGCCGAGATGTAGTCGATCCCTTCGAAGCACAGGAAGGCACGCTCTCTATCCCCGAGCTTGAGATCGAGGGGCAGCGTGTACCACCAGTCGTAGTCGTCCACCCACTGGCTGGCTTCGTTGTTGGTGCCGAAGAAGGGGTCGTCGATCCGGTCCAGGTCCAGGAGATCGGAGCGCACGTTGCCTGCCACAGTTGCGGACAGCCATTCTTCTACCTGTGCCCGGTCATCTGAGCGAGATTCGAGGGGGCGGCCTGGTACGCTGCCGAAGCGCCAGGCTGTGCCTCCCAAGTCCACTATTCTTCGCGTCACCTTATGTGCACTCCTCGTGCTTCAAGGGCCGTCCGCGGACGGGAAAAGCAGAGCTGCGCGTGGTGCAGACGGTGGACAGCACCCCCGACTACCCACAGTCCCGCACTTCAGACATCATATTGCAGTCGAGGGCTGAAGTCAACGACAAGCGGCGGTGTGCAGCTCTTCTGCCCAGGACTAGTGTGCATAATGCTGGATAACCCCAATATATGGGATGGCTAGCATTTCCCATTGCATCCGTATTGGGAAAGCCTTGACAACCGGAGGGAAATCTGGTAAAATAGTATTGGGTTCTCCCGTGGGAGTGAGGTCCTTCAGACTCACCCCATTTTTCTATAGAGGCGCAGTTCTCAGGTGCCATGGCGGTGTTGTGCGCCTTGGGAGATCACCCGAACGGCGGGTGGGGGCAGGATGGTGGCAGAACACTTCTACTGCCTGGATCATCAGCCGTAGCCAGCGTCTTCTCCGTGTATGAGTGATGAGAGGTGAGTGCCCAGATGAAGACTGTGTATTTCAGGGCCGAGTTGCTTTTTCCGCACGAAAGTGTTTTGGCTCTGGCGGATGTAGGCAACGGGCAATGGGAGGGTCTTGTCACCCGGGTAGCAGATCTGCCAGAGACCCACGAGGATTCTCTGGCCTTCTCTCTGATGATGATCAGGTTGTGCGGCTGCCTGAGGTGTAACCCAGGTAGTTACAAGGCGTCACTCGGATGCTCTGCGTGCGGCAGACGCATCATCGGTATGAACAGGGAAACAGACGACGACTTGATTGCGTACTTCAAGAAGGCGAGGGACGATCTGGTAACCTACCTCCGCACCGGCAAAGTGGTCGAGGAAGAGCCCATACCGTAGCAGCGGTGTGGACAGAAGGTGCGCGTCTTGGGGGGCCGTCTGCGAACGCAGGCGGCTCTTCTTGTTGAGGGGAGTTCGCGTGACCGCATCTCATCTCGGGAGCACGGAATGACGGAGGCAGATGGAGTCCGATGCCAGGTATGTGGGAAGTCGTCCCTGGTGTCCCATGGCCTGGCGGCCTGTGTAGATTGCATTCGCGATCATCCTGAGAAGGCCGCGCCGCACGCGCGCGACGCTCAAGCGGCTTCCCGTCGGGAGTTCGAGTTGCCGCCGGTGCCACCGCGCGATCCTGACGGCGCTTTGTGCCGATTGTGTGCAAACGAGTGCCGCATCCCCGTAGGTGGTCGGGGGTTCTGTGGGCTCCGTGCCAATCGTGGAGGCAAGCTGGTCCACCTGGCTGGAAACGCGGACAAGGGGATTCTGCACTGGTACTACGATCCTTTGCCCACTAACTGTGTGGCTTCTTGGGTTTGCCCAGGGAGGGAGAAGCACGGCTACAACAATCTGGCCGTGTTCTACGGGGCTTGCACTTTCAACTGTCTCTTCTGCCAGAACTGGCAATTCAGGAACATGTCTCCCGAAGACGAAACGATGACTTCTGAGGAATTGGCTGCAAGGGCCAATGCCAGGACTTTCTGCGTGTGCTACTTTGGCGGCGATCCGTCAGCACAGATGTTGCACGCGCTTTCGACCTCGAAGACTCTTGCTCGGCGAGGGGTAAGGATATGTTGGGAAACGAACGGCTCCATGCACCCCAGACTGCTCGACGAGGTCGTCGATCTAGCCCTCGACACCGGGGGTTGCATCAAGTTCGACCTCAAGGCCTACGACGGGAATCTGCATTCGGCTTTGACGGGGGTGAAGAACGAGCGCACTTTGCACAACTTCGCGCGGGCGGCAGCCCGATTCTCCGAGCGTGCTGAGCCGCCTTTGCTTATAGCCAGCACTCTCCTGGTGCCGGGCTACGTGGATGTCCAAGAAGTGAGACGATTGGCGGGCTTCATCGCCTCCTTCGATCCAGGCATTCCCTACTCTCTCCTCGGATTCCATCCCCACTTCCTCATGTCTGATCTGCCTCGCACTTCGGTGCAGCATGCGGAGGAATGTGAGCAGGCTGCTTTGGATGCGGGCCTGACCAGGGTGCAGATCGGCAATCGCCACTTGTTGTCGCGCGACTACTGAGTCTCGGACGGCCTCGATGGGTCTGTGCGGAGAACGAAGAGAGCCACTGCCCCTCGGCTGTGGCTCTCCACCGATTGTGGGTCACGTACTGCTGGGTCGGCGCAAGGTCTAGCCCAAATCCTCCGTGAGCAGGCCCACGAAGTCGCCATCGAAGTCGCGCAGAAACTGACACACGTCCAGGACGTCCTCGCTGCTGATGGGCGGTAGATCCTGGATTCCCTCCCATTCCTCGGGCGTCAGATCGCTGAGTAGCTCTATGTGTTCGTCCTCCTTCACCATGGCGAGGATGATCCCCTGCGTCTGACAGTGATGGCAAGAGACCATCAGCATCCACAGTTCCTCCTGTTGGCCCATGACGGCTACATCGGCTTCGTCATACTCCTCAGAACAGACGACACATTTTATGTTCTCCAGGAGTTGCCTCACGAAATCGTATTCAGGTGAGTCCCTGTCAATCCCCTTCATCAGTGCCACTGTCCTTTTCCCCTGCGCCTTCATCCTGCGCCAATACGTCAACTCTGATCAGTGGTGACAGATCAGATAAGAGTCGCACGGGTACCGAGTATATTCCTAGCTGCCTGATCGGCTCTTCCAGCTCGATCTTGCGCCGGTCAATTATTCTTCCGGTTTCCTTCTCCAGAGCCTCGGCGATATCCCCGCTCGTCACAGAGCCGTACAAACGCTCCTTCTCGCCGGTCTTGGCGTAAATGGTCAGGGTGACACCTTCGAGCTCTTCGGCCAATGCCTGGGCTTCCGTCTCTAGTTGTTTCCCGCGTCTTGCTTCGAGCTGCTGCTTTTGCTCCAGCTCTTTGACTGCCCCCTCGGTGGCGAACACGGCCAGCCCCTTGGGAACGAGATGGTTTCGGGCGTATCCCGGAGCCACCTTGCGCAGCTCCCCCGCCCGGCCCAGCCTCGGCACGTCCTTCAGCAGAATCACCTCCATGAAGCCCGCCTCCTACTTGGATGTTCAGCCGAATTCTACTGCAAGACCCAAAAAAGCTCAAGTGGGCTGTGCCAGGTCCTTGGAGGCAGGATCTTGGTGCCCTTCACCAGGCTGTATGCTATAATGATCGAAGCTACGAGGAGTTGGGCATGCAGTGGCGGGGATGCGCAAAGGTGGAGGAGCGCGAGCATTTGAAGGGTCCGGGCCTGGTGTGGCTCATGGCCTGCACGCTACTGGCCTTGATCTTGCGCGCATACAGAGTGGATTTCCAGCCACTGTGGTGGGACGAGGGCTGGACGGTGTATTTCGCCACTGCCGACGTGCCCTCGATGATTGCTCGCACGGCCATTGACATCCACCCCCCATTCTACTACCTAGTTCTCCATTTCTGGACTCTGATCTGCGGACCCAGTGCCGTCTCAGTTCGCCTGTTCTCTGTGGGGGTCGGCACGCTCTCTATACCTCTGATGTTCCTGCTCGCCCGGCGCCTTCTCGGCCGTAGGACGGCCCTCATCGCTGCCCTGATTCTGGCAGTGGCTCCGTTTCACGTCTACTACTCACAGGAAGCCCGCATGTACGCTCTGGTCACGCTCCTCTTGCTCGCCTCCCACTATCTCTTCCTCCTGCTGCTGGAAGAGCCGGAATCGCGGACGAAGAGGCGCGTCTATTGGATCCTCTACGTTTTCATCACCACGATGGCCATGTACACCCAGTACTATGCTGCCTTCCTGCCAGCAGCACAGACTCTGTTCCTCTTCCTTCGTTTCCGGCGCCACAAGGATGTGCTGCCCAGATGGATCGTTGCGCAGGCAGCACTGTTGCTTGCCTATCTGCCTTGGTTGCTGTACGCCGGGCCCAGACTCGTGGCCTACGTGGGCAACAAGCTGGTGAAAGAAGGCGACGTCCCCGCTGGCCTGTGGACGTACTTGTACAGCCATTTTGTCGCCTTCTCGGTGGGGCACCTGAGCGAGGACAGACACTTGCTGTCGCTCCTCGCTGTGGTCTTCGCCGCCCTGGCACTAGTGGGTGCGATTGCCTGCTTTGTTGGTGGCCGCCGGGTTGAGCACGCCGCGTGGCCGACATCCGACTCCGCGCTATACGCTATAGTGTGTCTGTTCATCCCTCTCACTCTGGGATACGTGGTGAATCTACGGTTCCCATTCACCTCCCCGGCCATTGAGCGCCTGTTCCTGTTCTCAGTTCCGGCCTTTTACATCCTGGTGGCCGTCGGAGTGTCGTGGCTGAGCCTACGGTTGCGGGTGCCCGGCGCGGTGGTCGTGCTACTAGTGCTCGTGGTCAGCACTCCCCCTCTGTTGGACTTCTACTCGTCTGAGCGCTACGTAGGGGACGACTATCGTCCGGTGGTGAAGAAGGTCCAAGCCCTTGCCCGGCCCGAGGATGTGATCGTAGCCGTCCATCCCTGGCAGATTGGCTATTTCCAGGCTTACTACAGCGGGGAGCTTCCCGACCTGTACCTGACTCCCAAAGAAGCCCTCGATGTTACCAGCGAAAGGTGGGCTGCCGACCGTGGACTCATGGTTCGTGATTTGGACAGTCTTCTGGAGAGGCACCGTTTCTTGTGTTTCCCCGCCCACCAAGCACTGGGCAGGATCATCGAAACCCAGGTGGAAGGGTACCTCTTCGAGCAGCAGTACCCCATTCTGAACGAGTGGTTCAGCCAGAGCACAAGGCTAAGCTGCCACACAGCGACGCGCGAGATGACTGAGGTTGCCGAGGGGACCAACTTTGGAGACAAGGTCTCGCTGCTGAAGTATGCCCTGACTCCCAATCCGGACGAGGCTGGATGGGGCGCAGCACTGGTGGAATTGCGCTGGAAGGTGGAGGGGGAGTTACAGGGTAAGTACCAGATGGCGTTGCGGTTGGTGGATGAGCAGGGTCGAGTGTGGGCTGCTGAGGATAGAGAGCCCCTGGGAGGACTGCGACCGTTCGACCAGCAGCCTGTGGGGAGTGAGGTGGATGATCACCAGGCGCTCCTGGTCCCGGCTGGCACCCCCCCCGGGTCCTACCAGCTCGAGTTGGGCCTGTACCGTCTGGAGAACGGGGAATGGCTGGATGTGCTGGATGAGGCGGGCACTCCTCAAGGCGTGCAAAAGGCCCTGGGCGAGGTCTCAGTGAGTATGGCCAGTGTGCCCCCGCCAGAGGAGGCCTTGTTCATTCAGCATCCACGCACTGCCGACTTCACCTCTGGAGTCCGGTTCCTGGGGTATTCCATCGGCGGGGAGTGCTGCCAGCCGGGCGATACTCTGGACTTGACGCTGTTCTGGAAGGCGCTGGCGGATCTGCACGAGGATTACCATTTCTCCCTGAGGCTGGAGGATGGCGACGGGACAGCGTGGGCCACCATCGATGACCAGCCGGCGGGCTCCGGGTATCCCACCAGCTTGTGGATGCAGGGTCAGCTGTTGAGAGGCCTTTTCCGGCTGATGGTGCCGGCCAGCACGCCGTCTGGCCAGTACCATCTCGTTCTCACCCTGTATGACCCACTCGACGGAAGGCCGGTGCCATGGCGTCAGTGGCTCCTAGACCGGGGTCAGACCTATACACTGGGACCAGTGGTTGTGCAGGGCAGGGCGCATCAGACCGAGCCTCCGCCATCCATCCAGCATCCCGTGTCCGCTCGGCTTGGTGAGAGCATCCAGTTACTGGGATACGACCTGGACCAGCAGGAGGTGGCCGCCGGCGACACGCTGCGCCTGACCCTCTATTGGCAGGCCTTGTCGGAGATGGACACCTCATACACTGTGTTCAACCACCTGATTGACGATGGGGACCGAATCTGGGGCCAGAGAGACGGCATCCCAGGCAGTGGCGCGCTGCCCACCAGTAGCTGGACCTCAGGCGAGTACGTGGTCGATGAGTACGAGATTCCGGTGCAAGCAGATACTCCTCCCGGCGAGTACCTCATTGAGACAGGCGTGTATGACCTCACGACCATGCTTCGCCTGCCAGTTGTGGACTCGGAGGGAGCGGTACTGGGCGACAGGATTCTGCTCGAGGCTACCCCCGTATGGGTACGGTAGGCGCGGACGCTGCGCAGGTGGAAAGGGCTGCAGGCGGTCCGGGCAAGGGTCACCATCTTGGATATCTCGAAGCGGGTGTTGCAGGGTGGCTACAGGGTCGTCAAGCCAGACTGTGCGCCGTTGCGGCCCGCCAGGCGGATTGACATAATGCGAGTAAACCGGCCGTGAGTGAGTGTGGGAGGGAGTTGACAGGCGTCAAAGGGCTTCGAAATGGACCATGGTCTCCCGCCTTCTGGGAGATGGCTGCCCTGATTGTCATTCTTCTTGCAGCTACGTTCTTCCGGGCGGATCTCTTCGAGACCGCTCCCCCAGGTCTGCAACACGACGAGATCTTCGGCGCCAACTTCGCGCAGGACATACTGGATGGAGGGTGGCCGGTCTTCTTCGATGCCAACGGCGGCGAAGAGGCCCTCTTCCCCTACCTTGCTGCATTGTCCATTCTCCTAGTCGGTCCCAACTTCCTCGCCCTGCGACTGGTCTCTTTGGTGTGCGGCATCCTCACCCTCGCGCTGAGCTACCGTCTGATCAAGGAGCTGTTCGGCCGTAGAGTTGGGCTCTTGACGACGGCCATGTTGGCCGTGTCCTTCTGGCACGTCTTCGACAGCAGGGTAGCATTGCGCCCCATCAGTCTGCTGATGATGGCTCTGGCGAGCTTTTATTCACTCTGGGTGGGGTTGCGGCGCGGGGGGATCTTGCCATTCGTCCTTACCGGCGTATTCCTGGGGGGCAGCTTCTACACCTACACCTCGGGCTTCCTGGTCCCTGTGACCGTCGTCCTGTTCATCGCGGTCTATCTACTGCCCTTCCGTAGAGCGCTGCTCCTCCAACACTGGCGGGGTATCCTCTTGGCTCTGGGCATGGCGGTGATCATCTTCCTGCCCATGGGGTATCACGTATTAACACATCCCCTGGCAGCCACCGCCCGCGCCAGGGATCTGAGTGATCACCTCAACCTGCTCCTCGCCGGCCAGCCTGGGCCTCTGCTTACGGACGTGCTCAATGTGTTGGGCATGTTCGGCTTCCGTGGAGATCCCGAGTGGCGGTACAACCTCGCAGGGAGGCCGGTGTTCGATCCCCTGACCTTTCTCCTGTTCTGCGTGGGGTTTGTCATCTGCCTGGCCAGGATCCGAGAGCCCCAATATGCCTTCCTCCTGGTGTGGCTGGTTGTCAACATGATACCCAGTGCCATCACTCGGCACAGTCCGTCGACGTTGAGAGCGATTGGGTCGCTGACTGCCATCTACGTTCTTCCCTCCCTCGCGCTGGATGCTGCATGGGATCGCGTACGGTGCAAATGGGGCTCGCGTGGCAGCCGCGCACTGCTGGCGGCGGTGGCTCTATTGCTGGCATCGAACGCCGGTCTGACCTATCGGGACTACTTCTCCTTATGGGCACACAACGCGGAGGTCCGCGACATCTATCGGGCTGATCTGAGTGCGGTGGCGAGGTTCCTGGAGGAGTCCGTAGACGATGAGGTCGTCTGCGTCTCAGCGTCTTTCGCTGCAGATCTGGATCAGCAAGTGTTGAACTTCATGATGGGCGAGCGGCCGGCAATCAGGTGGTTCGACGGGCAACAAACGCTGATCTTTCCCTCAACAGAATCGTTCGAGGACGTGCTCTACGTCTTCCCATCGACCGCACCTCTGCGTGACGACTTGGCCAGCCGGTTCTTCGCTGGCCTTGCGGTCTTCCACGCTGAACTGGATCCCCGGGGGGAGCCTGCCTTCGTTGCCTATCGCCTGACTTCTCACGAGTTGTCAAGCCTTCGCGCCCTTCAGCCCACACACGCGCTGTCGGTTGATCTAGACGGCAGAGTGGAATTGACGGGTTACGAGCTCGCGTCGCAGGTGAGCGCCGGCGACACCTTGCCTCTGCTGCTCCACTGGCGAGTGTCGCAACCCATCAGGCCTGATCTGTTATACTCTTTCTTCGCTCACCTCACTGACCCACGAGGCTACGTCTGGGACCAGGTGGACACTCTCGGCTACCCAGTGTCAAGCTGGATAGAGGGGGACATGGTTGTTCAGCTCTTCGACCTCGCTGTGCCCCCAGACGCACCGCCGTTGGCGTACGTGGTCAAGATGGGCCTGTACGATGAGGTGACAGGCAACCGTCTCACGGCAACGGAAGATGGTGCAACCATGCCTGATGGGGTAGTGTCCACTGAGCCGATCTCTGTGGCAAAGGCAGACGCGCCGCCCAGTATTGACGAACTGAATATCCCTCGGGTGCGCCAGGCGAACTTCGGTGGCAAGTTGGAGCTTCTGGGCTGCGACCTCGGGACTCAGGCAGCCGAGCGCGGGGAAGCTGTACACATCGTGCTTTACTGGCAGGCCCTGGTGCAACCTGAACGGGACTACGTGGCCTCCATACTCATCACTGATGAGTCCGGCGATGTTCTGGATGAGATCTTCCACGAGCCCGTTGATGGTCTCTATCCCACCAGTCTGTGGTCGAAAGGAGAGGTCGTGCGGGATCGCTTCGACATCATCCTAGACGAGTCACTGCCGGAGGGTAGGCACCGTCTGTCGGTTGGACTGTGGGATCCAGGCACTCGCAGTTACCTTCGCCTTGTGGGCTTGGAGGAGGAGCGTGTACGGCTGGGCAAGGTGTATGTGGGGCCCGGGTCATCGGAACAGCCTGCCGAGCAAGAGTAGCGTGGTAGAGGCTGGCGGGGATGTGCGCCTCGTGTGATCCGGCACCATCTCAGCGTCATGATCCTTGGTGCCAACCTGTTCGTTCGACAGCTCAAGCCCTGGAACGTGGGGCTCTTCTACGTGCTACTGCTGGCCTCGCTGCCCTTCAACTACGCAGTGCCCGTGAGCGTCATCCTGGGACAGCACTTCGTCCTGAGGGGGCTCCTCTCGGAGGTGACGATGGCGTTGCCTCTCCTCTTTGCAGGTATCATCTTCGCTACCTCCCTGCGTGGACTGGCGACTGTCGAAATCGCCTTTGGGTCCAACCTCCTGGGTGCGGTGGTGTGGGGCATGCTGGAGTACTCTTCGCTGATGTTCGGCATACGCGCTCTCTATCTGATCGCGGCCCTAGCCTATGTCCTCTCGTGGCTCGGCCTGCGACAGAAGACGCCGTAGCGTCGAAGTGCATTGCTCCGCGTTGTACAATCCCCTATAATCTTCCTGCGTTCCACCATGTTCGACGCGAGAAACGACCCTCAGATCCCCGCCGTGTTCAGCAGTCGTAGTACGAGGATGGCTTCAAGGTCCAGAGTGCGGATGACACGAAGTCACAAGATCCCGAAGTGGCTTGCGGGCAGATTCGATTTCGGTTTGCTAGTGGTGTTCCTGCTACCGATCTTCGTGGCCATTACGCTGCTCCAACCCGGGCTGCCGCAGACCGCCGACGGCTATGTGCACTTGTTGAGAGTGGTGGAGATCGACCAGAGCTGGCGCGATGGAGTCCTTTATCCGCGCTGGGCTCCAGACATGGCCTTCGGCTATGGTTACCCCATCTTCAACTTTTTTGCCCCCTTTCTGTATCACCTCACAGCGGCGATACACCTGACTGGCCTCGGTTTCGAGAGCGCGCTCAAGTTGGTGCTGGTGGGATGCTTCTTGCTGGGAGCCTGGGGCACATACGCTTTGGTCAGGGACATCATGGGTTCGGAGGCGGGCGTCCTCGCCGCCGCAGCTTACGTCTATGCCCCTTTCCTGCTCAGAGAGGTATTCGTAAGAGGCGGGTACGCCCAGTTTCTGGCGACCTGCCTTATGCCCGCCGTTTTCTGGTCCTTCCACCGGCTCGTGACCCGGGAC
>JBAVWD010000271.1:0-2279 GCA_049697655.1 Anaerolineae bacterium
CGGTGCTCGACCTCGAGGGTCTGCCCCAGAGCCTGATCATCATCGGCGGCGGATACATCGCCTGTGAGTACGGTCACTTCTTCTCGGCGCTGGGGACCAAGGTGACCATCCTGGAGATGATGCCGCGTTTGCTGCTGGGGGAGGACGCGGAGATATCGGAGGTGGTGCAGAGACGATTCTCCAGGTATGCAGACATCCACACCGACCACAAAGTGGTGAAGGTGGCCCGGAAGGGCGATCTCAAGGTCGTGACAGCGGTAGACGGCGACAGCGGCGAGGAGCGTGAGTTTGCCGCCCAGGAGGTCCTGCTGGCGGCGGGCGTGCGGTCCAACACTGACCTGTTGAAGCCGGAGCGCACCGGGGTGGAGACCGATGAACGCGGCTGGATCAAGGTGGATGCCTTCCTCCAGACCACCAAGCCCAACATCTGGGCGCTGGGTGACGCCACGGGCAGGTACATGTTCAGGCACACGGCCAACTACGAGGCCGAGATGGTGTGGCTCAATGCCTCTACCGACCACAGGCACCAGGTGGACTACCACGCCGTGCCCCACGCTGTGTACGGTTATCCGCAGGTAGGGGCTGTGGGGTTGACGGAGCAGCAGGCCAAGGACGCCGGTCACGAGATCCTCGTGGGCCGGGCCCGCTACATGGACGTTGCCAAGGGGTACGCCATGGCTGAGGAGGACGGCCTGGCCAAAGTGGTCGTGGAGCAGGGGACCGGCAGGATACTGGGTTGTCACATCGTGGGCCCTCATGCGGCGATTCTGGTGCAGCAGATCGTGTATCTGATGAATGCCGGGGAGCAGGACTATATGCCCCTGGCCGATTCGCAGGTCATCCACCCGTCCCTCAGCGAGGTAGTGATCAACGCCTTCGCCCACCTGGCGCCGCCTGGCCACGTACACGTGCACTAGACGAGGGGAGCAAGGCAGAACTCGCTCGCAGTTGAGGGTGTTGGCGGCCCCAGTGACCGGGCCGGAGGTTCGGACGCTCCGTGAGGGAGTTGTAGTGCTTGACAGCGGATGAGAATCGTAGTATCATGTCAACAGTGATGGACGATCCCACGGCGGGGGCCAACAACAAATGAGGAGGCTAAGGGAGATGAGGAGACACTGGTGGAGAGGGTTGTTGTTGGGGGTGAGCATGGTGCTGCTCCTCTCGGGGGGGATTGCGTTGGCGGAGAAGGGCCCCCCAGTCAAGCTGTTGGCGTTTTTGGCCCATGATGTGGGCACCGTCAACGTTGACATTGACGACGAAGGCTACTCGGGGTACTACGCACTGTACTGGCCGTGCCCGGGCGTCTGCGAGTACCACACGAGTGCCGCGACTCTCTTGCTGGGCAACTCCAGTACCACGCTGGCAGATGCGAACTGGGATGGTGATTTCGAGACCACCAGCGGCGGCGAGATAACCATCACCGAGCCCGGGGCCATTTCCGACGAAGATGGATATGCCCAGTATGATGACAAAGGCCTGCTGGGACTGGAGATAACGCAGTATAGCTGTGCCTGGGCGGATGAGGACTTCGTCCTGGTGGCCTATGAGATTAGAAACGTCAGCGGTGCCACCCTGAGCGGCTTGTATGCAGGCCACTACGTGGACCCGGATGTGGAGGGTACCTACGATGACGACAGCGCCGACTACGACTCCGGGCGGGCGATGGGCTACGCGATGGACACCGTCGCAGGTACCCACGTGGGCTTGCGCTACTTGCTGGGCGACGTCAGCTCCTATCGCAACGGAGCCTACGACACCTACAACGACGATGGTAGTCTGTACGATGCTCTGAGCAGTGGTCTTTTTGACGGGGCGTACACGCCCCCTCCCGCCGACGATGACCTCGAGTTCCTCATGGGAGTCGGCCCCTTCAACTTGCCGGCCGGTGGAGTGTACAAGTTGGGCACCGCCGGGGTGGCGGGCAGCAGCCTGCCCGACCTGCAGGCCAACTCCGATCAGGCTCTGGCCAGGTGGCTGGCCAGCGATGGCTGCGGCATCGGGCTAGCTGAGGAGGAGCCGGAGTTCGTGCCGGAGCCGGGGACGGTCGTCCTCCTGAGCAGCGGAATGATGGGCCTGGCTGGGTACGCGGGTCTGCGCTGGCGACCGCGCTCGTAGCCCAGTTGGCAAGGATATGGGTAAACACAAGGGCCATCCCCCAGGAGGGGACGGCCCTTCTTTGTGTGCGCCAGGCATGTCGTGTACCTAGGAGGTGAAAGTCCTCTGCGGGCCGTGATGACCGGAACCGCTAGTCGAAGCAAGGGTGTCCGTCGTGAGGCGGA
>JBAVWD010000272.1:0-2285 GCA_049697655.1 Anaerolineae bacterium
ACCTTCGTCTACATGACGGGGCACCTCGATCGGGGAGGCGTTGAGGGCAACCTGAACCAACGGAACGAACAGATCCGCCAGTATTGCCGCAACAACAACAAGGTCCTTTTCGATTTCGCGGACATCGAAAGCTACGACCCGGACGGCGATGAGTTCCTCAGCAAGTACGCGGGGGATGGCTGCGACTACACTTGCGGCACCCAGTCCTGCAACTGGGCCGACGAGTGGTGCGCCGCGCATGGCAGCGACCCCTTGTGCGATTCCTGCGATTGTGCCCATTCCAGGCCACTGAACTGCAATCTGAAGGCCAGGGCTTTCTGGTGGATGCTGGCCAGGATCGCTGGCTGGCCCGGACCGGATGAGAGCAGGCCACAGAAGAACCCCTCTTCTGCCGTCGCCGACCAGGGTGAGGTCATCACTTACACAATTGAGGTCAGGGGCCTAGAAGCTCCGCCGCAGGAAACCATCTACCTGACGGATGTGGTGCCCGATGGCGTGGAATACGTACCGAACTCGTTATACGCCTCGGCCGGTGTCACCAATGATGTGGATGCACCGACGCTGTACTGGTCGGGTGCCCTGGGTTCCGCTACCATGGTTACCGTCACCTACCGGGTCACGGTGACCGCGACCGCACCCGGCGCCGCCGTTAACACGGCTACTTTGGTCGTGCCGGGCTACGACACAGCGGAGCGCTCCTCGACGCTGCTCCTGAACCCGCTCGCTATCTATCTTCCCATGGGGTTGCGATCATATTGAATCGGCGTCGGGAACGCCGTCATGGGGCTGATGTCGGCTCCCGGCGAGAGCCGCTCAGGCAGGGCTGGGCGCAGGACAATCGTCGTCCGGACGAGGATCCCCTGACGGGGATGATGATCTCCGGCGCTCCAGGTGCAGGAGTTCATCTCGTCCAGTTCGCTTGCTCAACAACATCTGCCACAATGTGTGTTCTATGGTAGAATAAGTCAGGCGTGCAAGTCAGATGGTAGGCAGTGCTTCAGAGGTGTACGACGAGCGGTGGGCCTGCGACCACGGCCAGGGCGGCGTATTGGCGCAGGGGGTCATTCCGGCCTCGCTGTTGTCCTTCGCCAACCTCTGGCTGGCCGAGCTTGGCCTGGGTGGCAAGAGGTGCCTGTTGAAAGAAGACGGAGAGGCGCTGCCGCATCCCTTTTCTGGCTCCATGAAGTTGTACCGGGGGGATGGTGCCTGCCTCGAGCTGGACACCGTGGCCAAGCCTCTCCCTCCTGACCATCCATACGTGCAGGAGGTGCGGGGAGGGAGCTACGACTTCATCGTCATCTCCATCGCGGAATGGTGTCTGCGCGAGGGGGCGGACAGGCTCTGTCCCAGATGCGCTCCGGCGGACCACACGGTGTTGCAGCATACCGTGCTGCACGAACTGGTTCACGTCGCCTTTCCCGAGTATTCTGCTCACAATGAGTGGACGGATAACAAAGTGCGCGGGCTGCTGAGGCGGGCTTCCGGTTCGGCTTCATAGCGAAATCCGTCAAGCATTGCTACAATAGAGGGCGGGTGCGAACCCGCCCTTCTTCATGGTCTCAGCCATCGAGCGGAGGAACGAGGTCGCAGATGACCACCCCCATGCGCAAGCAGTATCTGGAGATCAAGAGGCGGTACCCCGATGCCATCGTCCTCTTCCGCCTCGGCGACTTCTACGAGACCTTCGACGAGGACGCCAAGGTGGTCTCCCAGGTCTGCGACATCGTGCTCACCTCCCGGCCGGTGACCAAGAAGCAACGTGTTCCCCTGGCTGGCGTACCTCACCACGCGGTGGATAGCTACATCGCCAAGTTGATCAACGCTGGGCACAAGGTGGCTATCGCCGACCAGATGGGCAACGAGCCGGTGAAGGGCCTGATGGCTCGGGAGGTGACCCGGGTCATCACGCCGGGCACCATAGTGGAGCCGGAACTCCTGGAGGAGAAGCGCAACAACTACCTGGCTTCCCTGATCGTGGAGGAGAACAGGGCCGGCCTGGCTTACGTTGACATAACCACTGGCGAGTTCGCCACTACGGAGCTGGAGGGAGCGGATGCCGGACAGCTAGCGTTGGAGGAACTGGCTCGACTGCGGGCTGCGGAGTGCCTGGTGCCTGGGGACTCAGCAGTCGATCTCAGCGTGGGCCAATTGGCCGCTGAATCCGTAACTCATTTGACGCCTTTTCAGGACTGGAGGTGGGAGCTGGGCAACGCGCATCGCGCCCTGCTGGACCATTTCGGGGTGGCCACCCTCCAGGGATATGGCTGCGAAGGACTACCCCTGGC
>JBAVWD010000273.1:0-1904 GCA_049697655.1 Anaerolineae bacterium
ACGACGAGAGGGAACTGCTCACCGTTCCGCGTGAAGGTGATCCGAACCGCGGGATCTGGTACGGCCACCACAAGAATAGAGGTGGCGCCGGGCAAGCTGTCGGGTGGCTGGAATTCGAACGAGGTGAGGCGCTCCTCGTAGAACTCAGCCTCGAACAGCCCGTCGTGATGGCGTGCTTCGATGTCCGCGCGAAGGTCGGCTAGATGTAGTGTGGATACAGCCCCGCCCCTGTAGCCCCGCGCGACCAGTTGTCGGAGCACTTCCTGTAACATCGTCGCCGCCTGATTCCCTGAAAACCCCCCTGAGTGCGGTGGAGTGTGCTTCACAATCACCGAAGTGCAGGAACCAGGTCCACGCGAAGCAGGCACACCATATTGACCTCTCGCTACCTCCTGATCAGCCAAAGCACCAACACTGTGAGCAGTGTCGCCCCCAAGCAAGGGATGGAGCAGGTGAGCTCGCTGGGCAAGTCGAGCTCAGGGAGCTCAACCTTGCCGGTATCGGGTGTGGCCTCAGGTAGCAGGGCGGCGTACCAGTACACGTTGCCCCCTGTGTCGGTTCCGTTGACCCTCTCCGTAACCTGGAAACTGAAGGGGTCCGCGGTAGAGGCCTCGATGTGGATGGTGATGGGCGCCTGCTCTCCCGTGCTCAATGGCAGGCCGCGGATGATGGTCTCGTCGGGGCCCGTGGCGACTATCTCCTCACCCCGCACGGTCCCGTTGGCCACATCGCCGCCTGTGGCCTGCATCCAGCGATCAAACAGGTCCCCTTCCATGCGGATCACCAACTCCGCGCCTGGAGGCAGATCCGGATACTGGACGACCACGTCAACTTGGGATGTCTCGGCGTTGGGAGGACCGACCACAATCGCCTCCACGTCCTCGCTACCAGTGCTGGAGCCCGCGCTCTGCTGCATCTCCAAGATATGCAGGTTGCGCTGCGCGATGTTATTGTCCCCTGGAACATTTCCCTCATTGCGGATGGGGTCCTGGTCAGTCACCAATCGGACTAACAGGCAGCGGTGCCCAGCGCTGGGAAGGTTGGACCAAGCGATCTCTGGAGTGACGGCTCGCCCGCCCGCCGGCACGTCCACCGTCGTTGCTCCGATGAGGGTCCAACTGTCAGGCCAGGCGAGGAGCAGCGCGGGGTCGCCCCAATAGACGTTCACCGCCACATTGGATGCGTCCTGTGTGCCTATGTTACGCACCGTGACATAGACGTAGTTCGTCTGGCCGAAGGTGGGGTTCTGGAAGTCGGTCTCTCCACTTCGCCCGTCGGCCTCGTGGCGGACGATGATATCCGGACTCATCCAGAAGGGTTCCCCGTTGTGGTTGGAAGGGACCGAGCCGTCGTCGTTGACATGATCCCTGACCATCACATCCACGGCTGCGGGCCCCTGAGGCGTCGCTCTGGCGAGCTCGGTGGGGATGACCTCGGCCTCGCTCTGGCCGAAGCTCCACACGTCGCTGATGGTCCTGCTCTCACCGGCCGCCAGGCAGATGTTCCATTGTAGACCGATGCCGTTGTCCAGGTACTCGCTGCTGATGGTGTTGTCCAGGTCCGCGCCAGCCTTCACGTTTTCCCAGACGCTGCCATAGTAGGCTTCCCGGTATCGGTCCGGCCTTGTGATAGGGGCGAAAACCATGAACCAGGTACGTTGCTGGTCGTATCCACCGATGGAGCCGGATCCAGCGTCGTAATAGCCGTACCCATAGTCGCTATTGGCGAAGTAGATGTCCGCGGCGTGGTAGAGCTTGAAGCAGCTCTGAGACGGCCCCCGGTTGGTCATGGTCCAGTCCAGCTGGAAGTAGTTGCGGCCATTCACGTAGGAGATAAGCTGCGTGACGTCCAGACAGGACGTACCGGTGCTCTCCTGGCTGCCCGGCTGGGCCTCCTGGGCGGGG
>JBAVWD010000274.1:0-3537 GCA_049697655.1 Anaerolineae bacterium
GGAGGGAAAGCCAGGTCCGCTAGCTCATCCCCCCGCCGTCAGTCCTCTGAGCACAGTTCTCGAGACAGCCGTGCCCACTGGTCGATACTCAGTTCCTGGGCTCGCTGCGTCTCCTGGAGGCTCACTAGCCGCAGCGCCTGCACGACCTCGTCCGCCGGCAGGTCCAAACCCTGGGACAGCGAGTTGCGCAGTTGCTTGCGCCGCTGAGAGAACCCTGCGCGCACGATCTCGAAGAACCTCTCCACATCGGCCACCTCCACCGGGGGCGATGGGTACAGGTCGATGCGTAACACCGCTGAGATGACCCCGGGAGAGGGATAGAAGGCTCCGGGTGGAGCCTTGGCGACGATCCTGGGGCGGCCGTAGAACTGGACGCTCACCGCCAGCAGGCTCATCTGTCCCGGGCCAGCCACGATCCGTTGGGCTACTTCGCGCTGCACCGTCACCACCAAAAGCGATGGTCTGGCCCGCGCCTCCAGGAAGTGGCGCAGGACCGCTGACGTGATGTAGTAGGGAAGGTTGCCCACTACCTTGTAGGGCGGGGAGACCAGGTCGCCGGGCTCCAGGGCCAGGATGTCTCCACGAACAACCTGGACGTTGGGGAAGGGGGCCAGCGTCTCTTGCAGGAGGGGCAGAAGACGCCCATCGACTTCCAGGGCGACCACGCGGCCGCAACTTTGGGCCAGGCGGGAGCTCAATGCGCCCAGGCCGGCGCCTACCTCCAGGACCGTATCCTTGGGGTCCAGGTCGGCGGCGGCGATGATCCTTTCGAGGAGCCGCTCGCTTAGCAGGAAGTTCTGGCCGAGCCCTTTGCGGGGCTTGATGCCGTGCTCTCTGAGGAGCCTCCTCACGGATGAGAGTTGAAGCGGGCCGCCCTCCGACTCAATCATCTCTCGCGGGGATAGGAAGGTAGGATCCAATGGATCCTGTCGGCAGTTGGCACCGGTGTCAGTAGGTAGACATCCACAAACCAATGCCAAGGAGGGGGCCACTTGTCATCATCATAACACAAGTCAATGTGTTTGCCGTGAACGCCCTTGTCGGCAGCCAGGCCCTTGCCATATCCCGGCACATACATCCAGGTGCCGAAGGAGATTACCTCTGGGTCGACAGCGATGATCCCCTTTCGAGCGGGCAGCCCCATGTAGGTCCTGCCGTACCAGGGTGCATCGCGCGGTGTGCCAGCGGTGGAGGCGGTATAGGCCGTGGCGTAGGCTCTGAAATGCCGCCAGTAGCTGAGCAGCCCGTCCGGAGTCTGTAGTTGGCGAATCACTATCCTGGTGCCGTAGGAGATCATCTCTGTGGTGGGCGAAGTCTCCACCCATTCGTCCTCTGTGACCCGTTCCGTCTCCAGGCCGTTCTCGTAGACGATGCGCACCAGACGTCTCTTGGCACCCGCGGCGCCCGCCTGGTCCAGTCGCTGGGTGTCCAGCTCCAACTCGGCGTCTGTTTGCCAGACGGTCTCGAAGGGAATGGGTTCCTCTTCCAGCACCACCTGCTCCTGCACCCTGATGACCTGCACGGTCATGTTGTCATAGACCTCGGTCTCCTGGTCAGGGATGGTGTAGTCCCTCCCCGCCAACTCGATGGACTCCTGTGCCAGGGCTTGGGCCACGGTGTCGCCTTGAGTGCGGGTCTTGACGCGGCGATCGTCGGCCAGAATCACCAGGGGTTTGGAGCGTTGGATGTAGACCTGGATGCCGGCCGAGCTCTGAGTTCCTAGGGTAGGCGTCACTCCGTCGCCCAGGTAGACGACTATGCCTTCAGCGAACAGGGCTTGCCCGACCGTGGGCGCGGTGCTCAAGATGGTAATGGGCACCGTCCCATCGTGTACGGTGATGGGCACAGCGCGGAGGATCTCCATTTGGAGTGGAGGTTGACGCCAGAGGGTGGATGGATCTCCGTCGCTCGCAGCGTAAAGGGTGCTGGCTGTCAGAGGAGAATCGGGCTGAACCTCTTCGCTCTCCACGAGAACGCTGTCGTGGCCGTCGAGGGTGATCCCCGCCTCGCGCACAAAATCCGCCACTGTATGAGAGTGGGTGCGCAACTGGAGTTCGAGTCTGTCCGCCCGCAGGGTGACGGGCAGGGCCTTGCGGATGACGATCTCGCCGCCTGCTGTCAGGGCTGCATCCAGGGGAGACAAGACGATGTCCTCGGGGGCGAGAGGCAGGTGCAGTTCCTCAAAAAGGGCTCCGACCGTGGGTTGGTGAGTTCGCACCGTGAAGGGGCGGTCGTTGATGACTAGCTGGACCTCCGTCTGCGTGGAGATGTATCCCACGATCATGCCGTTGCCCACCACGAAGATCAGCGCGATGGAGGCCAGCCCGGCCCGTGACAGGAGCCTGGTCGACGGCTGAGGTCGCTCCACCCCGGCTTTGCTGTGGGTGTGGATCGAAGTGGTGTCAGACGGCATCAGGGCAACTCACAGATGATTGATGGGTTGTCTGCTATCATACCTCAAAGAAAAGAAGGGGGCGAGTACCTGCACCCGTCCCCTTCTATCGTATAGAAGCGGTCGTGCAACCTCCTTCGATTCGAAGCCCCCGACTTACCGGAGCTAGTTGGCTCCAACCAGGTTGCCCTGCGGCGCCCAGAAGTGACTACTTACCGCTGCTTCCTTCCGGATCTGACGGGGTTCATAGGCTTCTGCCGCGCAGGACCCGGCCTTCAACGCCACTTTTCCCCAGCAGTCTCGAGAAGCTCGGAACCTCAAGAAGGCTTTCGATCCCGCTATAGCGGATTGCGGGTACAGGGCACCGCTAGCTCCCCATCTAGCACGACCGCAACCATCACCGCTTGAGGTACTCGCACCGTCCAGGCGGAGAGGGCGGGATTTGAACCCGCGAGGCTCATCGCCTACACGATTTCCAATCGTGCGCACTAGACCGAACTATGCGACCTCTCCACTCAAGGCCATTATAGCATCTAAGCGTGGTCGCTTCAAGTGCTTCGGACGTGGGTCAACCTTCTGCGCCTGGAGCCTCCCGGAGGTTTATGGCCGCACGGCGGCGATGCGTTGGGTCCAGGAGGTCTCGAAATCCCGCCAGTGCGGTTCTTGACAAATCTCCGAGAATGCGGTATAATGATATCGCGGTATCAAGATACCTGGAGAACGGTGTCGCAAGCGAGGGGAGAAGTCAAGATGAGAAGCATGACCATTCGATTGAGTGAGGAACAGTACGAGCAGTTACAGCTGGCAGCTGTCATTGAACGTCGCACGATGGCCTCCATCGTGCGCGAAGGTCTTGACGAGCGGCTCGAGGACAGGTCTCATGCGCTGGAGAGCGTCAAACAGGCTATCGCGGCCGCGCGTTCCAGTGCACCAGCTTCTGAGGAAGCTGCGTTGAAGATAGCTGCACTGGCCGCCCAGGTAGACGATGCGGAGGGTCTCGGTGAGGTGCGCGTAGTTCGCACTCGGGCGAAGGAATTGGGACGCAAACCACGAAAGACGACAGGTAAGGCCGGTGGTCGTTAGATACTGGAAACCGGGATGCCCAGCGTGGGAGGAGGATGTTGAGGATTCCCGAGCGAGGGAGC
>JBAVWD010000275.1:0-5192 GCA_049697655.1 Anaerolineae bacterium
GCTGGGAGAGGCCTACGGCAAGCTGAAACCCAGCGCCACGATGATTGGCATTGGACTTCAAAAAAGCGACCAGGGCGCCGATCAGGTGCGGGCCGTGTCATTCATCCCAGCACTGCTCGGCTTGCACCGGGGCTTCTTCTACAGCAACGGCCACAGCTTGTCCGTCGATCAACAGCGTATTTCCGGCCGGTCGCTCACTGAGAAGGCCCCGCGGATAGTGAGACAGGTTGCTGTGGCCGATCTGTTGAAGCTCGGCGCGTTCAAGTTCATCTACGTCAGTGGTATGAACCCGGCCCTGACACTGCCCAATCAGCATACCTTCCGAGAGGGACTGTCAAAGACAGATGTATTCACGGTGGTTCACGATTCCCATTGGACCAAGACGGCCCAGTATGCAGATGTCGTCCTTCCTGCGCCGACCTATCTGGAGAAGGAGGACCTGGTCATTCCCTGGAGCCATCGCCATGTCCAATACTCCCACCAAGTTATTCCCCCAGTCACCGACAGCCGCAGCGAGATCTGGGTCATGACGGAAATCGCGAGGCGGCAGTTTTTGACAGAGGACTGGCTCTTCGAGGACCCGTGGGTGGCCGTCGAGGGGGCACTTCAAGACACCTTTGAGGAAGGCAGTTTTCAATCGTTGAGATCGGGAGCGATGCTCCAGCTCAAGAGGAAGCCACAGGACAGCTATCCAACGCCATCCGGCAAGATCGAATTCTACTCTTCCCAGGCCGTGGGGAGGGGAGTGAATGGTCTGCCAACGCAGGCTCCCTTGCGCACCCCGCAGGGCGACTTCGTGCTGCTGACCAGCGCCACGCCCAGATACACCAGCACTCAGTTTCAGGAGGTCTATGGTCCGATCCCCGCCGTGGTGGTCATCAACTGGCAGGACGCCAAGAGATTGAGCATCGAAGATGGCGATGTCGTAGCGCTCTCTAATCATCGTGGTGAAGTGAAGATGACAGCCATGGTCTCCGACTCCGTTCGTGAGGGGGTAGTGTGGTCACCCAGGCAGTCGGAGGGGTTGGACGGACAGCCACAGAACTGTCTGATGAGCAGCGAGCCGCAGGAACTTGGTGGTGGACCGAGATTCAATTCCACCACGGTGACGATTTCCAGAGTCTAGCCTGATCAGCCTTATCAGATGGGCAGCACCATGGAGGGGTCTATGAATAGTCTGGCAGGCAGACGAGCGCTCATCACCGGTGGGGCATCGGGCATAGGCAAGGCCACGGCCATGCTTTTCGCCCGTGAGGGTGCCGCCATCTCCGTGGTGGACCTGGACGAGGAAGGAGGGTGGAAGGTGGCCCGTGCCATCCAGGAAGAAGCAGGGCGTGCTGTCTTCGTAGCTGCTGATGTCACCCTGGACTCGGATTGCAGGCGAGCCGTGCAGCAGACTGTAGGAGAGCTAGGTGGACTCGATATCCTGTTCAACAATGCGGGCATCATCCGCAGGGCCACCGTGGCAGAACTCACTGAGGCAGAATGGGACCAGGTGATGGCCGTCAACGTCAAGTCCATCTTTCTGATGTCCAGGTACAGTGTGCCTGCTATGGCCAACGCTGGGGGAGGAGTCATCATCAACACTGCGTCGGGTTGGGGACTGGTGGGAGGGCCGAGGGCAGCGGCCTACTGCGCCTCGAAGGGCGCGGTGGTCTTGCTCACCAAGGCCATGGCTATCGACCACGGCCCGCAGAACATCCGCGTGAACTGCATCTGCCCGGGGGATACCGACACCCCCATGCTTCGGGATGAGGCACGCCAGCTGGGTCAATCTGCCGAGCGCTTTCTGACGGAGGCGGCCGACCGGCCACTGGGACGGATCGGCACACCGGACGAAATTGCCCAGGCGGTGCTGTATTTGGCCAGCGATGCCTCCTCCTATGTCACCGGCACGGCCCTGGTGGTGGACGGCGGTGGATCGGCAGGGTGAGGAGGGGATCATGAGAGGCCTTGAAGGCAAGCGGGTGTTGGTCACGGGAGGGGCGAAGGGTATTGGTATGGCCACGGCGGCTCGCTTTCTCGAGGAGGGGTCCCTCGTCTCCGTGCTAGATCGCGATGAACTGGCACTCCGTGAAGCCAGGGAGGCGCTGCCGGGGCTGAGTTGTTGTCTCGAGGCCGACGTCTCCAGCCCCTCGGATGTGGCCAGGGCCTTCGGTGAGCTGGACAGGGCCCTCGGAGGCCTTGATGTGCTGGTCAATAACGCCGGCATCAGCATCCGTCACCCCTTTTTGGACATTACCCCTGCGGAATGGCGAGAGGTGCTCGGTGTCAACCTGGATGGAGTGTTCTTTGTGGCGCAGGAGGCCGCGCGCAGGATGCTGGGGGGAGAGGGCGGTGTCATTCTGAACATGGGCTCGACGAACGCCCTGATGGGCTATCCCTTCTATGCTGACTACAACGCCTCCAAGGCGGGAGTGGTTGAGTTGACCCGTTCCATGGCCCTGGAACTGGCCCCTACGGTGAGGGTCAACGCGGTGTGTCCGGGGTTCATTCTGACGCCCATGCAGGAGGCGGAGTATACGCTGGAGAAACAGCGGGCGTATGCCAGCCGAATCCCCCTGGGTAGATTGGGCAGGCCGGAAGAGGTGGCTGCTTTGTTCGCGTTCCTGGCCTGCGACGAGGCCAGCTTCATCACCGGGCAGTGCTTCGTGATCGACGGCGGAGAGATCGCTGGAGGGCTGGCCAGCCGGTCCTGAACGCTTCAGTCTGCTGTCAGTCTGCCGGCTTGGCTGTCCTCACGTACCCCTTCTCCGTCGGCTGCACCAACCCTCTCTCCATGAGACGTGCGATGTGCTTGAGGAGCATGTTCTCCTCCCAGCGACGCAAAAGGTCGGGGGCGAAGGGGTAGCTGCTGTAGATCAGGGGCCCCTGGATCATCTCCTCCAGAGTACGTTCCTCGGAGAGGAAGTTGAGGATCCGTCTTTCCCTTTGGGCGATCACACCTCCATAGGAGTCGAGTCTCGCATCTATGTCCTCCGTCACGATGCCCATGTGGGAGGAGACGATCATGCGAGGCTTCAGGGCGCGCACGCGCTCCAGGGACGCTTCGAAGTCATCTATCTCCGAGTCGGGGTGGCCATACCAGGGGCCGAAGGGAGAGAGGTCCATGTCGAAGGTGAAGGCGATGCCGCGAGTCGGTTCCAGGAGGCAATAGGAGTCGCACGTATGTCCGGGGCAATGTAGCGCCAGCAATTCCACAGATCCGAAGCGCAAGCGGTGCCCGTCGTCATAGTGGTCGGTGGGCAGGGCGTCCCGAAAACCCGTCGCCTCGCGTACGTAGTCCCTCCATTGCCGGGCCAACTCCTTCGATTCGGTGAACCTCTCTGACACCAGGTCAATGCGGCCGGTGTAGTCGAAGCTCTGGCGGGGAACCAGCAGGGGCAGGTCGGGAAACAGCCAGTTGCCAGGGATGTGGTCAGGGTGGGCGTGGGAGTTGATCACCAGGTCCGGAGGGTAGTGCTCCTTGAGCCACTCCAGCCGCTCGATGCCGCAACCGGTGTCAATCAGAGCGGTCACTTTGTCTCGGATGAGGATGGAGTGCGAAAAGGGGAATAGCCCGTTGTTCTCTCCGCGGAGGAGGAAGATGTGTGGGGTGATCTCGACTAGCACGCGCGAAGTATAGCGCAGGCCCTTGGCGGTGTCAATGCCCGGATCGTGGCCCACGCCCGAGGCTTACCCAGGCTTGGTTACTGGTGACCGATCAGCCGCTCGGTGGCCCGGAAAGTTTGTGGCAGAGCCCGGTGCGATGATATTTGCTGGGAACCGGGTCAGCCGGGCTGGGCGGACACATCGGGCTGCGCTACCGAAGAGGTAAGCGCTGAGTTGAGGGTCTCAGGACAGGCCCTCGAGACCGACAGTCTCGCCTTCTGCCACGTCCATCTCCACCATTTCGCCGGTGATGTTGAAGACCACTCGCTCGCAGATGTTGAGCACACGATCGGCGGCTCGTTCCAGGTTGTGGACCACCCAGAACAGGTGCGTCGCACGATCACTCGTGCTGTGGTCGGCCGTGATCAGGGCCAGCAATTCACTGTGTACCTGATTATGGAGCCTGTCCACTTCATGCTCTCGCTCAGGCATGGCGAGCGCGAGGGCCGCATCCTTGTTGACGAAAGCCAGGAGGGCGTCGTGCAGCATGTCCCGCACCTTGGCGGCCACCGTGGGGAAGTGAGCGCAGGGATCCAAGAGGGGTTCGTCAGCGATCATCAGGTTGACCTTGGCGATGCCCTTGGCGTAGTCTGCGATGCGTTCCAGCTCGCTGGCGATCTCCACCATGGTGAAGATGGTGCGCAGGTCGCCAGCCAGGGGTTGCTGGGTGGCGATGAGCGTCAGAGCGTCGGCCTCGATGGCGAAACGCCTCTCGTTGACGGCGCGGTCCCCCGCTATCAGTCGGTTCGATGCCAGCCGGTCCTGATGCGTAAGGGCATCAACAGCCTGCAAAATCGCCTGCTCGACTGTCTCACCCAGCTGGAGCACCTCACCCTGGAGGCGTTGCAGTTCCCGGTCGAAGCTCTTGCGCGGCATATCGGTTCTTCCTCACTGCTCGGTGACGAGGGTCTGCCTCGATGGGCACCATTCCTCCCTTGGTGCCAGGAGGAACGATCTGTCTAAGAGCGCGATGCGCATCAGTGTATTCCAGATGAGCGGGGATGTCAAGACACTAGGACAGCGGTGGACCGTAGCTTGACAAATGGGACATCCCTGCTATAATACGATATCTTGTGACTGAGATGGAGGTGATTGTCGAACATGCCAGTGCAGTCGGTGGATAGAGCGGTTGCCATCCTGGATGCCCTCAGCGCTGCGAAGGGCTATCTGGGTGTCACCGAACTCAGCAAGGAACTTGACCTTCACAAGAGCACGGTTCATCGCCTCCTCGTTTCCTTGAAACGGGGGGGCTTGGTGGAACGCGATCCTGGCACGCGAAAGTACAGGTTGGCGGTGCGGATTGTTGAGTTGGCGTACGCGGTACTCAACAGCCGCGGGCTGCCGCAGGTGGCCCTTCCTTATCTGCACTACCTGGCTGATACAGTGGAAGAGATAACCTATCTGGCGGTGAGGGACGGAGACAAGATCATCAACGTCCTCCAGGTGCCTGCCCCTCACATGGTCCAGTCAGTGACCTGGCTTGGCGCAGGAATGCTTCACTCTACCGCCGCGGGGAAGGTCTTTCTGGCCCACCTTCCGGA
>JBAVWD010000276.1:0-4372 GCA_049697655.1 Anaerolineae bacterium
GGATTCGCTGGGTCTTCACATGCGAGCTCTCGTCCGAGGCACTGTAATCGATCGCGAGGATGTGGAGCTTTTGGGGCTACGCATGCTGCAGTTCGAGCTGCGAGAGGGTTTCCAACTCCTGTCCGACACGACAGAGGTTCGTTTAGACGAGGTCACAGATGTGGCCTATGATGGGACATTGACCTTGGGGATGACCGCCGCCGGGCTGAGTTGGGTGGAGATCAATGAGTTGGAGATCAGGGAAGTTGTGAGGGGCAAGTCGGTTGCTGAAGCAGAGGAGTATCTGACGCGACACCTGAGCCTCGCAGAGGATCCCACGATTGAGATCTCCCCCGCGTGGTGGGGCTGGCTTCCCTGGCTCCCTTTCCAGATCACAGTGGAGGTAGTGTCGTAAGGTGGCGCTGCCGATTGGCCACCTTCCCCACGGAGACCTGATGCGCTTGATGGGCCTGGATATCGGTGACAAACGTATAGGGGTGGCGCTCAGCGACCCCGACAAGATGCTGGCACGAAGTCTTCGGGTCATGCGCCGTCGGTCGCAGGAGGCGGACATGCACCTGATAGCGTCCTTGGTCGAGGAGCACGACGTGGAGAAGATCATCATTGGCCATCCACTACGTTTGAACGGAAGGGCAGGGGAGCAGGCGACCCGGATTGAGTCGTACGCTGCGGAACTACGGGCAGCGCTGGGCGTCCCCGTCGTCTTGTGGGATGAGAGCTGCTCTACACAGAGGGCGCGTGAGGCGATGATCGAAGCGGGCAGGGGGCGCAAAGAGAGGAAGGCGCGCCTTGACGCTGTGGCTGCTGCTGTGATATTGCAGGACTACATGGATCATGCGAGGTAAACGGTCGGTGGGCGAAAGGAGGGCTCCTTGGGCGGTGAGGACCTGGTAAGGGGTGCGATTCGTTGGGGGGTCACCCTGGTGGTGTTACTCGCTGCGGTGGGCGTGATCGTGGTTGGTGGGCGCGCCTTGCTGCGAGGTGGAAGCGCTGGCGAAATAGATGCAGAAGCCATACAGATGTCGTCTTTGGACCGGATCCTGATCGGCGTATACCTCAACTTGCGCAAGAACGACCTATACAGCCCCGCCAGCAGTGACACGACGGCTTTTGTCTTCACCATCAATCCTGGAGAGACCGCGGCGACCATAGCGCCCCGGCTGCAACGAGAGGGTCTGGTCGCTGATAGCCAACTGTTCCTCTACCTGGTTCGCTACCGAGGGGTAGACGCGCAGCTGGAGGCCGGGGAGTACGAGTTGCGGCCCAACATGACGATGCAGGAGATCATCGAGACTCTCCAGCATGGGCGGCTGCGCGAGGTGTCCGTGACTATCCCTGAAGGGAAAAGGGCCGAGGAGGTTGCGGCTCTGCTGGAGGAACGCGGGGTGGTGGACGGGGAGACGTTTTTGGCCTTGGTGCGAGACGGGTCCTCGGGCTACGACTTCCTTTCAGACCGCCCTGCTGATGCTCCCCCTTCGCTGGAAGGGTTCCTGTTCCCTGAGACCTACCGTATTCCCATCGACTATGACGCCGCACAGATTCTTGACCTCATGCTCGTGACTTTCGGAGATCGCTTCTCTCCTGAGATGCGACAGGCGGCTGGCGAGCGCGGCCTGAGTATCCACGAGGTGGTCACGTTGGCGTCGATAGTCGAACGGGAGGCAGTCGTGGCCGAGGAGCGTCCCATCATTGCCAGCGTGTACCTCAACCGGTTGGAGCAAGGCATGTACCTTCAGTCGGACCCCACGGTGCAGTATGCTCTGGGGTATCAGGAGGACGCTGCTCAGTGGTGGAAGATACCTATGTCGCTGGAGGAGGACGTGCAGGTAGACTCGACATACAATACGTACATGTATCCTGGGTTGCCACCGGGGCCGATATGTAACCCAGGGTTGGCATCCATGCAGGCAGTCCTTGAACCTGCGGACACTACGTACCTATTCTTCTTCTCCAAGTTTGACGGCTCACACGCGTTTGCCGAGACTTACGAGGAGCATCTGCGCAACCAGGAACTGTATCAGGGTCAGCAGTAGGTCTGCACCGTGAGGAAGCTTCTCTTACCGTTGTACCTTCTTGCCCTTTTGGTAGCGGCCGCCGGCTGCCTGCCCGCGCTGTCCACGCGCCCGACGTTCAAGATAGGGTTGGTGGCCCCTTTCGAGGGTTTGGATCGACATCTGGGCTACGAGGCCCTGCAGGCTGCAAAACTGGCCATAAGAGAGCGCAACCAGAGTGGAGGCGTGGAGGGCTACCTGGTGGAGTTGGTGGCTCTCAACGACGATCAGGACCCGGACGCCGCGACCCAGAGAGCCCGCGAGATGGCCGTTGATCCCGATATCGTGGGTGTCATCGGCCATTTCGGCGATGAGACCACGCTGGCGGCCCTTGAGGCATATCAGGAGGCGGGCCTGGCCCTGGTGGTGCCAGCCTCCGCGGCGAGCGCGGTGACCAGTAGTGGCTATTCTCAGACCTATCGCCTGGTTGCTGACAATACGGTGATAGGCGAGGTCGCCGCCCGTTATGCGGTACTGGAGGAGGCAGCTGGGAAAGTGGCTGTGGTGGGAGGGCCGCAAGACCTGGTGAATGCCTTCATCCGAATCGCGGAGGGCGCTGGGGCAGAGGTCTTTCTACATGAGATCCAGGACCATGAGGTGCTGGTGTCTCAGTTGGCTGCTGAGGACCCCGACATGGTGTTCCTCGCTGGCGAAGGGACCGAGGCGGCGGAATTGCTGCTCGCACTGAGAGAATCGGGACAAACGATGCCTGTTCTCGGGGCGAATGGCCTGAACACTCCCCACTTTGCAGCGGTCGCGGGCGACGCTGCCAAGGGGACGGTGTACGTAAGCGTCACGCCGCCCTGGTTAGGTCAACGCTTCAGCGAAGCGTACGTCGAGCTGAGCGGCGCCGCGCCTAGTCCGTACTCGGCCCTGTCCTATGATGCCGTGGAGCTTCTGCTGGATGCAGCGGAGAAGTGCATCGCCCTCGAAGGCAAGCCCTCCAGGGCGTGCGTAGCGGGGTCATTGGCGGAGATAGGGGACTACGATGGGGTGACCGGTCGGATTTCTTTCGATGAAAGAGGGCAGGCGATAGGCCGCGAGGTCTATCTGTACGAGATGGTGGACGGGCAGTATCCAGGTGAGGTTCGGGACTGCCCAGTGTGTCTTACTTCCGCCGGGGGCTAGCTGACAACCTGGTAGACCAGTGGCGGCGGATCCACGGCGCGTTCTTGCCAAGCGTAGGCCTCCAGCAAGCTCGTTTCCGCCTTCCTCGCCGCGCTGTCCGTTCGTGCGTGGATGGTGCACAGATCCTCGCCTCGTGCTACGCTGTCACCTATCTTCTTGTGCAGCACTACACCGACTGCGTGGTCCACAGGCTCGCCCTTCTTCTTGCGCCCTGCCCCCAGATCGAGAGCGGTTAAGCCCACCACCATGGCGTCCACTTGGGAGATGTACCCCTCTTCTGGCGATGTCATACACCGCGTCACTGGAGCTTGAGGCAGGAGGCCTGGATCGTCGATGGGCGAGGGGTCTCCACCCTGGGCCTTGATCAGGCCCCTGAAGCTATCGAGGGCCCGGCCTGAGGCCAGGAGTTCCTCCAGGCTAGAACGTGCCTGCTGCTCATTCTCTGCTTGTCCGGTGAGGAGCAGCATCTGTGCGCCGATGGTGAGACAATGACAGGTGAAGTCCGACGGACCGTCGCCGCGCAGGGTGTCCATCGCCTCCCTCACCTCCAGGGCATTGCCCACGGCAAGACCGAGGGGCTGGTTCATGTCGCTGAGTACGGCGGTAGCGCGCTTGCCAAGGCTCGCGGCCAGGTCGATCATGATTCTGGCCAACTCCAGTCCCTGCTGCTCACTTTTCATGAAGGCGCCGCGTCCCACCTTGACGTCGAAAACAATGGCATTGGCACCGACGGCGAGCTTCTTGCTCATGATACTGCTGGCGATCAAAGGGTAGGAACCCACGGTAGCAGTGACGTCGCGGAGAGCGTAGAGCCTGCCATCAGCGGGAACGAGGTCCGGGGTCTGTCCGGCCACGACAATGCGATACTTGGAGAGGTTGTCGAGGAACTGAGAGATCGAGAGATCGGTCGTGAATCCAGAAAACGACTCCAGCTTATCAAGGGTGCCTCCGGTGAAGCCCAGCCCGCGGCCCGATATCTTGGCCACCGACAGGCCCGCGGAGACCACCAGAGGTGCTACTACCAGAGTCGTCTTGTCGCCGACACCACCTGTACTGTGCTTGTCCACCGCCAGAGGGTTGATGCTCCCCACGTCCAGCATCCGCCCTGAGTGAGCCATGGCATAGGTGAGAGCGCTGGTCTCTTCGGTACTCATGCCCTGAAGGTAGACCGCCATCAGCCAGGCTGCGGCCTG
>JBAVWD010000277.1:0-3413 GCA_049697655.1 Anaerolineae bacterium
ACCGCTGTACGATCGGCTCTCCGGCGCGCTGTCGGCCTATCGGCGCAGCTACGGCGCGCTGGCACTGAGCTTCTGCATCTCCATCCTGGTGCTCAGCATCGGCAGCGTGGTGAACTACCTCATCTCCTTGGCCCTGGGAGGAGGCATATCGCTGCTACATATCTTCCTCTTCACGCCACTGATCACCTTCGTCCTTCTGATACCCATCTCCATCGGCGGGATCGGCCTCAACCAGAGCGCCTATGTCTTCTTCTTCAACTTGGTCGGCGTGCCCGAGCAGAAATCCCTGGCCATGTCTCTCATCATGCAGGCCATCATCATCATCTCCAGCCTGCCCGGAGGGGTACTATGGTGGAGGAAGCGCTCCGCGCGCCGGCCTGAATCCACCCCCCAGGCAGTCGCTCGCCACTGAGCTGTGTCTGCGCCCCCCACGCTGAGGACTCGTCTCGCTGCCAAGCCTGAAGCTCCGTCCCTCCGGCCAGCCGAGGGTGGCTAGCCTCCACAATCCACGGAGACCACGAACTCAGGCCCGTTAGGGAACGCCCCCCTGTCCGGCTGCCGGTCGACCACGAAGCGCGCCGACTCGGCATCCTCGCTCCGTACCTCAGACTGGAATTGCGCCATTCGGCGCCTCTTCCAGGCTCAAGAGGGCCCCCGCGGATCGGTTGGGGTCATGTTGCAACACTAGATTCTGTCGGTATCATGAGGCTCTGCAGCCCTGTGCCACATAGTGCGCATATTTGCCTACCCTGTGCTGAGCGGAAGTGCCCAAAGGCGAAGGGGGATTCTCGCGCGCAATCGCCCGATGAGGCGGCGACCCGTTGCGCATTTCTCGGGGGTCCACAACGGGTGCTTTTCCTCTTCAAACGCGGGCGAGACTGTAGTACACTGCAGGTAGAGAAGCAAGAGTGCGTGGAAGGAGGTAACGGACATGTTGTCGCTAGAGCTGATCGGTGTGCTGGGTGCCTTGTTCGTTTTCTTGGTCCTGGCCATGGTGAGGACTCAGGTAGCCAGACGGGAAGTCAAGGCACGGCAGAGGGCAGAGGACGGCGCCCCGAAGCCAGCTGGGGAAACCCGGTAGGGGTCCCGTACCCGAGGCCGTCACGAGCAAGACGTCAGAGTATGTGAAAGAGAGATTCAGAAGGAGGTAGACCCAATGTTGTCCCTGGAGCTCATAGCCATATTCGGCCTGCTGTTCGCATTCGTAACCTACGTGATGGTTGTTACTCAGCTTGAGCGTAGACGCCTGCGGACTGCCGACAAAGTTGAGAAGCGCGCAGAGCCTTCAGCGGAGACGGTCAAGATAAAGCGCGAACGCTGAAAGGAATCGGTTGCATGAAGTTGATGCGAGACAGGTTTGGAAGGAGGTAAACCCAATGCTGTCACTGGAGCTCATAGGCATATTCGGTCTGCTGTTCGCCTTCGTGACCTACGTGATGGTTGTTACCCAACTTGAACATAGACGCCTGCTGACTGCCGACAAGGTTGAGAAGCATGCAGAGCCTACAGCGGAAACGGTCAAGTAAAGGCCGAACGCTGAGATGGGTTCAATGAGACTGGAAGGAGACATCTGAAATGCTGACTATAGAGATCACAGGGGTGCTGCTCTTGCTGGTGGGGGTTCTAATCTACGCCATGGTCAGGTCCCAATTGCAGAAGAGGGCCGCCACCCTGCCCGGACAGGCTGATCGCGCAGCCAGAATACTGATCGTCGACGACGATCCCGACTTCGTAAAGATCACCAAGAAGATCCTTGAGAGCCATGGATACGACACCGACAGTGCCTCCAATGGTGCCGAGGGCCTGAAAGTGATGCGCTCGGCTCCCGCCAAGCCCGACCTAGTGCTGCTGGACATCATGATGGACTACATCACTGACGGCCTGGATGTGAGCAATGCCATGCAGAGGGATCCTAATCTGAGAGACATTCCGGTGGTCATGGTCACATCTCTAACCGGCGTCAAAAGCCAGGAGTTGTTCCCTAGCGATGAGCACGTGGCGGCCAGCGCTTGGCTGAGCAAGCCGGTCAGCCCGGACCAGTTGCTGCACACCGTGCGCGCCGCGTTGGCCCGCGTGCCCGAGGTGGTGCCGGTCGGAGTCCCAGCGGTCTCCTGAGAACGCACGGACTGGCCAGAGGTCCCTAACGAAAAGAGATACGAGATAGGTTCAACTTCGGCGTGGACCCGACAGACAATTGCACCAGGCTTGGCGCAGGAGTGCGGCCAGGCCTGGTGCTTTTGTTGCAGGCAGTGCCATGTGCTGGCTTGCCCTTCCGGGCGCACTACAGTGGAATGCGCACCCCGTGGGACGGGGGCACGCTACCGACCTTCGCCCTTCGCTCCTACCACTCTCCCTCCCTGCAGCGCATCTTCGCCAGGCTCTGCACTCTGTGGCAGGGTGAACCTGAAAGTCGTCCCTTGTCCCAGCTGGGACTCTACGTCGATCGTGCCCCCGTAGGTCTCGACTATCTCTCTGACAATAGGCAGACCGAGGCCTGTGCCGTGTTCCGCCATGCCCTTGGCCTGAGTCGTTCGGTAGAACTCCTCCCAGATCCGCGGTATGTCATCTGCAGCGATGCCCACTCCCGTGTCGGAGACCGTGCCAACAACGTGACCATCCTTCTGGTCCAGTGACACTACCACATTGCCCCCACGAGGCGTGTACTTGATACCGTTGGAAATGAGGTTGGTCCACAACTGCCTCAAATGCTCCGCGTCTGCGAGCATCTCGGGTCGGTTCGAGATCTGTACTTCGAGGGTCAGGCCCTTTCGCTCCGCCTCTGCCCTCAACAGGCTCGCGACCTCCTCCAGAGTCTGCGCCACGGAGACTGTCGTCTTCTTCACTTCCGTGGCCTTCTCCTTCATGTGGGCCAGCAAGAGGAGATCCCGCAGGCTGTCCAGAAGCTCCCCGCACCTCCTGTGGGCGCTCTCCACCATTTCCTGCGAATCGTCACCAGCGTACCCATCCAGAATCAGCCCCAAATACCCCTGAATGGCGGCGATAGGTGCTCGTAACTCGTGGGCCACCGTGAGCATGAAACGGCTCTTCATAGCGTCCAGCTTCTCGAGCTCTGCCTTCGCCCTGCCGAGTTCCCTGGCCTCCTCCTCGACGTTCCGGAGACGCCTGTTCTCCAGCGACAGGCGCCTGTGCTCCAGACCCTGGTTGACCACCAGAATCAGATCATCGGCGGTAAAGGGCTTAGAGATGAAGTCGTAGGCTCCCTTCTTGATGGTCTTGACCGCTGACTCCACAGTGGCATATCCAGTGATGATGATGACCACGATGTCAGGGTCGATTTCGCCGATGCGGCCCAGTGCCTCCATCCCGCTCATGCCCGGCATCATAAGGTCCAGTAACACCAGGTCATAGGAACCCTCTTGAAGCATGCGCAATCCCGCGGCGCCGGTATCACT
>JBAVWD010000278.1:0-2019 GCA_049697655.1 Anaerolineae bacterium
GTGCTTGCTCTGCCCGCTTCCGCTCCGTAATGTCGACAATCGCTACCTGAACGGCTTGTCGCCCAAGGTATTCGACCAGATTCGCGAACATCTCCACCCAGATCACGCTGCCGTCCCTGCGGATGGCGCGATACTCATAGCGAGGTGGTACCACCTTGCGTGCCAGGCGATCCCGGAAGCGGCCCCAAACGAGCTGCTGATCGCGCGGGTGCACCAAAGCTCTGACCTGTTCGGCTGACAGGGCGAGCAGTTCTTCAGAGGAATAGCCCATGATGTCGGCGGCAGCCTGGTTCTCGAAAACGATCCTGTTGTCCTGAAGGATGAAGATGCCCTGCAACGAGTGATCGACGACGGCACGATACGCCCCCTCCGCGCGCTTCCGTTCGATCAGCTCCCGCTGGGCGGCCTGATAGAGTTGCGCATTCTGGATAGCCACGCTCACCTGATGGGCCAGCGATGAAATAAGAGTGAGGTCGGATGTAGTGAGGGCGGAGGCAGCGCTGGATTCGACGTTGAGTACGCCCAGCACTTCGTGGTCCTTCTTGATGGGCACCGCAATCTCGGAGACGATTCCCGAGGCAGCCGCGAGGTAGTCGGGATCCACTGAGGCATCGGGCAGGAACTCTGCCTCACCGGTACGGGCGACACGACCGATGATCCCTTTGTTGAGGGGAATGAAACCGAGGGCCCGCTGAGGGTCGTAGCCCACTTGAGCGCCAAGCCGCAACCCGTCCTCTTCCCTGGTGTATATGCTTGCCATGTCGTAGCCGAAGGCTGAAGCCAGTGTCTCCACGACCGTTTGCAAGATCGCGCCCGGTTCGAGTGACGAGCTTATCAATCGCGAGGTCTCCTGGAGGGTTTGGCTTTCCCTCAGCCGGCGGTCCGTCTCCTGGTACAGGCGGGCATTCTCAATGGCGATCGCTGCCTGGTCAGCCAGCAGTGTAAGCACGCGCAGATCGTCATGGTCGAAGGTGTGGGGTTCCAGGAAGGCCACATTGAATACGCCCAGCACCTTGTTCCCCCGCTTGAGAGGGAAGCCGGCGATGGCCTCCATGAGTTCGTCTTCGTCCGTCACATCTCGGAAAAGTGGATGGCTTCTGGCGTCATTGATTACCACAGGCTCGGCCTCTTTGGCTACCGTCGCTGTAAGACCGTTTTCCCGGACCTCCGTGAAGAGAAGCCTTGCCTGTCCTGGGGCCCAGGCACCGGATCCGAAAACGTACTCGTCTCTGGCTTCGTCATGGAGGAAGATGTTAGCATCGCTGGCCTGGACCAGTCTGACTGCGCTGGTGACGATGGTATCGAGCACAGTGGCCAGATCGAGGGAGCGTGTGAGTTGCAGACTGATTTCGCGCAGAGCGGTGAGCTCGCTTACGCGCTGCACGGTGGCGGCAATGGTACGTGCGTTCTCGATGGCGATGGCGGCCTGACTCGCGAACAGGGTAGCCAGTTCCAGGTTACTCTCGTCGAAGGGGCGCACTGCTGGTCGGTCGATGGTGAGAACCCCTAGCAACTGGTCTGCTCGCAACAGGGGCACGCCGAGAACGGTCCCAATTGGCACGCCGTGCCATTGCGACGAACGTCCAGGCCAGCGCGCGTAGTCGTTCACGACCAGGGGTTCCTTGGTGCGTGCCACTTCTCCCACCACGCCCTCTCCCAGGGCATGCTTCATGCCCAGGAGGCTGGTGCTGTACCCATAAACGGTAGTCAACTCGAGATCCTGGCTCTCTGGGTCGAAGAGGTCTATGGCTCCGGCCTCGGCGTCCAGCAACTCCGCTGCCACGCGCACAATAGTGGGCAACACCTCTGAGAGGTCAGTCTTGGACACAACCTCCAACGAGACCTTCTGCAACGCGGCCAACTGTTTAATCGTCCGCTCTCTTTCGGCGAACAGGCGGGCGTTGCGGATGGCGACGGCTGCCTGGTTAGCCAGAAGGCTAGCCAATCGCAAGTCCCCGTCGTCGAAGGCCCGCTCCAAATCCGTGTCATCGACGAAGATCGCCCCGAGCAGGCTGCCTG
>JBAVWD010000279.1:0-1680 GCA_049697655.1 Anaerolineae bacterium
AAGTAGATGCCCCCCGTGAGTTCCCGCACTACGACGAGGTCTACGCCCGCCAGCCGCTCTGGCCGCAACGGGGACGCATCCAGCAGTTGCTCGTAGAGCCGCACTGGTCGAAGGTTGGCATAGAGACCCAGCGTCCGCCGCAGTTCCAGGAGCCCCTGCTCTGGACGCACCTCCGCCAACGGATCCGACCAGCTCGGACCACCGACTGCCCCCAAGAGCACGGCATCGGCCTCCTGACAGCACTCCAGTGTGCAGTCTGGCAGGGCCGTGCCCGTAGCATCTATTGCGCAGCCACCAATCAAGCCATCTTCGAAGTCGAAGCTGTGGCCGTATCTGGCCGCTGTGGCCTCGAGCACCTTCACCCCTTCCGCCACCACCTCGGCTCCGATGCCGTCCCCCGGTAGAGTCGCAATCCTCGCGTCCATAGACCCTCCTCTACTCGATCCAGCCTTTGGCCAGGCCGTATTCCACGGCGTCTGCCAGGGCGATCCAGCTGGCCTCAATGATGTTTGGGGAAGCCCCCACGGTGGTCCAGCGGTGCGACTCGTTCTGCATCTCGACCAGGACTCGCGTCGTCGCCCCTGTCCCATGCTCGCCATTTAGGATATGCACTTTGTAGTCGGCCAGATCGAAGGCGGCCAACTCAGGATAAACCGGCATCAAAGCCTTGCGCAGGGCTCGATCCAAGGCATTCACGGGTCCGTTCCCATCCGCCGCCGAATGGAATGTCTCGTCACCCACGCGGAGCTTGATCGTTGCCTGTGCAAAGACCACCTGTCCCTTTCGATGCTCTACCACAACCATGAAGTCTAGCATCTCGAAGGGTGGACGATAGTTGGCCCTGGCCCGCTGCAACAGCGTCTCCACAGACGCCTCTGCGCCCTCGAAGCTGAAGCCCCGATGTTCCAGCTCCTTCACTGTCCGGACGACGTCCCGGAGCTGGCCGTGGTCCATGTCATCTATGCCCAGCTCTTCCACCTTGCTCTGCAAATTCCCCCGGCCCGACAACTCGGAGACAACAACGCGCGACCGATTACCCACCAATGCTGGGTCCAGATGCTGATAGCTGTCGGAGTTGCGACGCATAGCAGCCACATGCATCCCTGCCTTGTGGGTGAACGCGCTCTTACCCACATAGGGCGCCTGGTGGTCAAGGGGCTGGTTGGCGATAGCGGCCACGGTGCCTGCCAAACGCGTCAGCGTCGAGAGGCGACCGGGAGGAAGAACCGTGGTCCCCATCTTCAGTTGCAGATTGGGGATGAGCGCGCAGAGATTGGCGTTGCCACACCTCTCGCCGTACCCGTTGAAAGTCCCCTGCACCTGGGTGGTCCCTGCTCGCACAGCGGCCAAGGTGTTTGCCACCGCCAATCCGCCGTCGTTGTGGGCGTGAATGCCCAGAGTGACCTCCGGGAATACCGATCGGATCTCCCGGCTGATGGCCTCGACCTCCCATGGCATAGAACCCCCGTTGGTGTCGCACAGCACGAGGGTGTCAGCGCCCCCATCTAGAGCGGCGCGAAGGGCGCCCGTCGCATAGCCCGAGTCTTCCTTGTATCCGTCGAAGAAGTGCTCCGCATCGAAGATCACCTCACGCCCGTGGGCCTTCAGGTAGACCAGGCTCTCCCGAATCATGCGCAGGTTCTCCTCAAGCGTGGCACGAAGCACCTCGCGGACGTGAAG
>JBAVWD010000280.1:0-7610 GCA_049697655.1 Anaerolineae bacterium
CCCAACGGGTGCCCAGAGCCGTGCAAGACCGAGTGACAGGGGTGCCTGCGGCCTCCGACGAGAGACGCTACTCCGCCGCCGCTGTCGTCCAAGAGGCCAACCTTGAATCTCGTTTTGCAGCTTGACAAGAACCGTTAACCCATGGTAAAATGGTGTTGCCCGTAGCCTGCCCGTACCGCGATTGGGAATGAAAGAGTGAGACTGCGGCAAGAGTTCTCCATCGAGTGCACCCAGAGCACTGTGACAATTCAAGATGTGGCCAAGATCGCAATATTGAGGCTGATGGCGTGTAGGCGGGCCTGCCAAATTCCAGAATCTAGGAGATTCTACACACCACCATTGTCACGACGATGCAACTGGGCTGCCATGCTTGCTTCGCCAGCCCCATCGGAGGCGTGGCGGTGGTGTCGTGTGGTGATCTGTGCGGATCCGGTTTGGTCCTGCGGTGATCGCATGATCGCCCGTTGAACAAGGGGGTAATCGTGGCCAACGCAGATCAGTCGGACTCTTCGACTGTGATGTCCCGGTTGCGGCAGCGCCTCGGCGCGGTGGTTGGCTTCCGGGAATTGAACGTTTTGATCGCCTTCATTGCTCTCTGCGCCTTCTTCTGGTCGCGAAATCCTGGTGTCTTTACGAAGGCGGCCAACCTGGCCATCATCATGCGCTTCATTGCTACCTTTGGCATCCTGGCCGTCGGCGAGGTCCTGGTGATCATCACCGGCGGTATTGACCTCTCGGTGGGTTCTATGACTGCGCTCACCGGCGTGCTCGTCGCTTCGCTGATGCTGAAGGGGGCGTTCGGGATCGAGTCTCTTGGCCTCATCCCGTCCATCCTCATCGTCCTAGCCTTCGCAGCCACGGTGGGGCTGTGGCACGGGTTCTTTGTCACCAAGGTGCGCGTTCCGGCTTTCATTATCACCCTGGGAACCTGGCTCATGGCGCGAGGCGCGGCAGCCTATATCACCCGCGGCTACCCCGTCGTCTTCGACTCGGGCCACCCCTTCCTCCTGCTGGGCCAGGGAGAGTTCCATTCGATTCCGATCATGTTCATAGTGTTGGTGATCGTGGCGCTCGCCGTCCTCTTCATCCTCAATCAGACCACCCTGGGACGTCACATCTATGCTGTCGGCGGGAACCTCGAGGCGGCTCGCGTATCTGGAGTTCATGTAGATCGTGTGCGCCTGTTCTGCTATGCTGCCAGTGGTGTAATGGCTGGCCTCACAGGCATCCTGCTCGCCTCCCGCCTGGGGCAGGGCACCCCAGTGGTGGGTTCGGCGTACGAGCTATGGGCCATCGCCGCCACGGTCATCGGCGGCACCAGCCTCTTTGGCGGCGAGGGGACGGTGCTGGGGGCCGTTCTCGGGGCGGCGATCATGGGCGTGATGCAGAACGGGATGGTACTCATGAATACCTCCTCCTACTTGCAGGACTTGGTTCTGGGCGTGGTGCTGGTCATTGCCGTCACGTACGACACCTTCCGTCGCCGGCGTGGAAGATAGACGGGGGACAGACTATGTCGGGCGATACGCCAATCGTGGAAATGAAGGGTATCACAAAGAACTTTGGCGCAGTACAGGCGCTGCAGGGCGTGGACCTGAGGCTGGCCCACGGCGAGGTACTGGGCCTTGTGGGCGACAACGCGGCCGGCAAATCCACGCTGATGAAGGTGTTGAGTGGCGCGTACCACCCCGATGCGGGTGAGATTCTGATCGATGGCCACAGGGTCCAGATGGGTGGCCCCGAAGACGCCCGGCGGTTGGGCATCGAGATGGTCTACCAGGACTTTGCCCTGGCGAACAATCTGGACGTGGCCAGCAACATCTTTCTGGGGCGCGAGATCGTGCGGCTGAACCTAGGGCTGTTGAAGGTGATGAACAAGGGACGCATGGAGGAGGAAGCCCGCCGCTCAATGGATGAATTGAAAGTAGACCTCGCCTCCGTGCGATTCCGGGTGGAGAGGTTGTCGGGCGGCCAGCGGCAGGCCGTGGCCATCGGACGCGCAACCGCTTTTGATGCCAAGGTGCTCATCATGGACGAGCCGACAGCCGCCCTGAGCGTGGCGGCCATCGGCCAGGTGTTGGATCTGATCCGCGAACTCAGCCGTCAGGGGACATCCGTCATCATGATCAGCCATCGGTTGGAGGACATTCTCGAGGTCGCCCACCGGGTGATAGTGTTGCGACATGGCCGGAAAGTGGCGGATCGCCCGATTAAGGGCCAGTCCCTCGCTGAGTTTCGGGAGAACGTAGTAGCCTGTATGGTGGGTGCCGTTGACGACTTTGCGCCGCGGCACTAGCCCTTCGTCGCAGGCGGCGTAGCCTGCGAGGTCTTGGGATCCGGGGAAAGGAGGTGATGCCAGCGAGTCTGGAATGGAGACACCCAACACAGAACTATCTCGTCACGCACACTCACTAGTCACTAGGAGGAAAACAGTGAAAGCGAATCTATGGAAAATCATGAGCGTAGCGGTCGTTCTGGCCTTGCTCGTTGCGGGCCTGGCGGCCTGTGCGACGCCGACACCCCCACCACAAGCGGCGATCAAGATCGTGGTCATCGGCAAGTCGGTGCACCCCTACTGGTCGAACGTGGAGAAGGGGGCGATAGCGGCAGGTGAGGCTCTGGGCGTGGAAGTGGTCTTCTTCGTGCCGTCCACGGAGGACGTGGCGGCGCAGATCCAGACCATGGAGACCTACATCGCCCAGGGGGTGACCGGCATCGCCATCGCACCGTCTGACCCCAGCGCCCTGGAGCCGACGATGCAGCAAGCGGCGGATGCGGGCATCTTCGTGACCACGCTGGACACGCCGCCCGTGGAAGACAGCGTCTCGCTCGTGTACATCGGCACCGATAACTACACCGCGGGCACGATGGCTGGGGAAACGATGGCCGAACTGTTGCCCGAAGGTGGTACGGTGGGCATTGGCCGCGGCTCAGACACGGCGTTGAACGCCCTACAGCGCACCGATGGTTTCCTGAAGGGGATCGAGGGCACGGACATCGAGGCCCTGGAGCCGGTGAATGACAAAGAGGATGCGGCCACAGCACTGCAGTTGGCCAACTCCGTCATCTCCGCCAATCCCGACCTGGCCGGTGCCTTCGGCGTCTATGCCTACAATGGCCCGGCCTGGGCGACAGCCATCAAGGAAGCTGGACTGGTGGGCGTGATCAAGCTGGTGAGCTTTGACGCCACCACCGACATCATCAACGGCATCAAGGAAGGCGTGATCGACGCTACGATAGCCCAGCGGGAGTACGACATGGGCTACAAGTCGGTGGAGATCATCAAGCTGATGGCCGAGGGGGCCGTGGATGCGGCGCTGAGCGAGATGGGTGCCGTGGACGGCATCATCGACACCGGCGTGGACGTCATCACCGCAGCCACCCTGAAGGACTATGAGGCCACGCTGGACTCCAAGGGCATCCCCCACGAGTGGGATACCGAGGGATGGGAAGCGCCTGAGTAAGGCCGCACCACCAGTCGTGGCACCTAAGAGAAGTGATGCTGGGGTTGGCGAGAGGCTCGTGCCTCTCGCCAACTGTCACTGGCGATCTTCCGAGACCACCGTCGTATCGGCAGAATCCTCTTTGGCGCCTGTCACAAGGCCACCGGGCGTATCCGCTTCGCCCGCACGCCAGACCAGCGCGGCGGCAACCATCCTATCATCGGTCCAGCCGATCCGGGACAGCCTACTCGACTCTGCCCTGGCGCACGGCAAGCCGGTGATGATCGCCGAGGCCGCGCCTCATGGATACGGCCTCGTGGAGCGGACCTATGGCTCTCCGAGCTCCACCGGCCGTAGCGTGGTGGACGAGACGCGCCAGGCGACTGGTCATGATTGGTACGAGCCGTTCTCTGATCTTATCCACGCGAACACCGACGTCATCCACGCCGTCGCCTACATCAACGCCGCTTGGAACGAGCAGCCGATGTGGCAACCTGGCGGCAGCAATGGCTACCGGGGCGATAGTCGCGTTCAAGCAAACGGGTACGTCGAAGAACGATGGTTGAACGAAATCGACACTGCGTTCTGGCTTCACGGCTCAGACCAGCTCTTTGCCAGCCCCCCGTGTGAAGGGCGACAAGTCGCCGCAAGTAGTGTATTCGAGTTTCTGTGAGAGGTGATAAGCATGACGGACAGATATACCCCCAAACCCGTACACCGGTTTACCTTTGGGCTGTGGACTGTCGGGAACCCGGGAGCGGACGCTTTCGGCGAGCCCGTGCGTCCCAAGCTCTCCCCGGCCGACCTCGTCTACCTTCTGGGTGAGGTAGGCGCATACGGCGTCAACTTTCACGACAACGACCTGATACACATCAACGCCACGCCCGCCGAGCGCGACACGATCCTCGAGTCATTCAAGAAGGCTCTGGCCGATACCGGCCTGGTCGTGCCCATGGCGACCACCAACCTCTTCAGCGATCCCGTCTTCAAGGACGGCGCTTTCACGGCCAACGACCCCAAGGTGCGGGCCTATGCGCTGCAGAAGACGATGCACGCTATTGACCTGGGTGTCTCCTTGGGCGCCAAGGTTTATGTCTTCTGGGGAGGGCGTGAGGGGATCGAGGTGGATGCGGCCAAAGACCCTGTAGAGGGCATCAGACGGTTCCGCGAGGCGATGAACTTCCTCTGCGAGTACGTCATCGACCAGAACTACGACCTCAAGTTCGCATTGGAAGCCAAGCCCAACGAGCCGCGCGGCGACATCTACTTTCCCACCACAGGCGGATACCTGGGCTTCATCGAGACGCTGGACCACCCGGAGATGGTCGGCGTGAACCCGGAGGTGGCCCACGAGCACATGGCGGGTCTCAATTTTGTGCACGTTGTGGCCCAGGCGTGGGAGGCAGGCAAGCTCTTCCACATTGACCTCAACGACCAGAACTATGCCCGCTTTGACCAAGATTGGCGCTTTGGCGCACAGAACCTCAAGCAGGCGTTCTTCCTGGTCAAGTTCCTGGAAGATGTCGGCTACGAGGGCAGCCGCCACTTTGACGCCCACGCCTTCCGGACTGAGGACATCGAGGGTGTGAAGGACTTTGCCCGGAACTGCATGCGCACCTACCTGATCCTCAAGGAGAAGGCGGAACGGTTCAACGCCGACTCCGAGATCCAGGGCCTGCTGGCCGAGATCAACGCAGACGACGGATCGATGAACGCTTTCAAAGGCGCGTACACCGCACAGAAGGCGGCGGCCCTCAAGGCGCACACCTTCGACCGCGAAGCCCTAGGCGCACGCGGGCTGCAGTACGAGAAGCTGGATCAATTGGTGAACGAGTTGTTGCTTGGTCTACGCTGAGATGATCAAGCCCTCAAAAACCCGTTTCGCTGGCTGCGACTGCGTCAAGGTCGAGAATGATGCGGTGACCCTGTGGGTAACAGAATCTATTGGGCCACGTATCATTGGGCTTGCCTTGCAGGGCGGCGACAACCTTTTCGCTGAACTCCCCGACGAAACTCTGGACTGGCCCGCTGGAGGAACCTTCTTTTTCCGCGGGGGGCATCGTCTGTGGTATGCCCCGGAAGATCCCCAGCGCACTTACATCCCGGATGATGCTCCTGTTACCATCACCGACGTCGAGAGCGGCATACTCGTGACTCAGCCGATCGAGGCGCAAACCGGCATTCAGAAATCGTTGACCATTACCTTACCTGGTCATGATGCACACGTCATCATAGACCACACGGTGCACAACCGGGGCGCGGCGTCGGTGGAGTTGGCGCCCTGGGCTATCACCCAGTTGAGGCCGGGAGGTGTTGCCATCCTGCCCCAGCCATCCGAGCCCGCAGACGAGCACGGGCTGCTGCCCAACCGCCACATCACCTTGTGGCCCTATACCTCCATCAACTCACCGCACATCACCTGGGGCGACAGGTTCGTGTTTGTGAGAGCGGTGATGCGCGAGGGTGCTCTCAAGATCGGCTTCCCCAATCCGGCAGGCTGGCTGGCGTATGCCGTGGATGACACACTATTTGTTGAGCGCGCGGCCTATCAACCCGATGCCGACTACTTTGACCGCGGCAGTTCCAGCGAGTGCTACTGTAATCCTCGCTTCCTTGAACTTGAGACATTGGGACCACGCACCGTCCTAGCGCCTGGCCGGTCGATCACGCACTGCGAGGCGTGGGCGCTGTATGCCGTGGCATCCTTTCGACCCACCGAGACAGCAGCGCAAGATCTCGTGGATCGGCTTGGACTGACGACAGGAGGAGGACCATCATGACCTGCTTCCTGGGGATTGACGCTTCGACCACTGCCACCAAGGCGTTGCTGATGCGTGCCGACGGCGAGGCGGTGGGCGTCGCATCATCGGAGTATAGCTACGAAACACCCCACCCCACGTGGACCGAACAACATCCCGACTCTTGGTGGCAGGCGACGATCGTCAGCATCCGCCAGGTGCTGGCCGAAGCACAGGTGGATCCGGCGGACGTCAAAGGCGTGGGGCTGACGGGCCAGATGCACGGTCTGGTACTGCTCGACCAGGATGGAGAGGTCTTGCGCCCGGCCATACTGTGGAACGACCAGCGGACAGGAGCCGAGTGCGACGAGATCCGACAGCGTCTCGGCAAGTCACGCCTCATCCAGATCACCGGCAACGACGCCCTGACCGGATTCACTGCGCCCAAGATCTTGTGGGTCCGGAACCACGAGCCGGAGGTATTCGCCCGGGTGCGGCAGATCCTGCTGCCCAAGGACTATGTGCGTTTCAAGCTCACCGGCAAGTACGCTACCGACAAGGCCGGGGCCGCGGGCACCTTGCTCTTCGACCTCCGCAAACGGCACTGGTCGGAGACGGTTCTGGAGGCCTTGGAGATCGACCCCGCGTGGTTGCCGCCCACCTTCGAGGGCACCGCCGTCACCGGTCACGTGACACCGGAGGCAGCGGAGGTCACCGGTCTGCGGGCGGGCACACCCATCGTGGGCGGGGGCGGAGACCAGGCTGCCGCGGCGGTCGGTACGGGGGCCGTCGTCGAGGGGACAGTCTCCCTCAGTCTGGGTACGTCGGGTGTGGTGTTTGCGTCCGCCGACCGGCCTATCGTTGAGCCGGAAGGCCGCCTGCACGCCTTCTGCCATGCCGTGCCCGGTAAGTGGCACCTGATGGGCGTCATGCTCTCGGCGGCGGGTAGTCTGCGCTGGTACCGGGACGCCCTGGCTCCCGGAGTTGGTTTCGATGCCCTGATCGAGCCTGCTGCCGACGTGCCGCCCGGCAGCGATGGATTGCTGTTCCTGCCCTACCTTACCGGTGAGCGCACACCGCATCCCGATCCGCTGGCACGCGGAGCGTTCGTCGGGCTGACCGTGCGGCACGCCCAACCCCACCTGACCCGTGCCGTGCTGGAGGGGGTGGCCTTCGGGCTGCGGGACAGCTTTGAGCTGATGAAGGGACTCGGCTTGGCGGACATCACCCAGGTACGCATCACAGGCGGTGGGGCGAAGAGTCCGCTGTGGAGGCAAGTCCTCTCGGACGTGTTCCAGGTAGTACTAGTCACGGTCAATACCACCGAAGGTGCCGCCCACGGCGCTGCGTTGCTGGCAGCGACTGGTACGGGCGTCTTCCCGGATGTGGCCTCGGCATGTGAAGCGGTTATCCGAACGACCGGCAGTAC
>JBAVWD010000281.1:0-4518 GCA_049697655.1 Anaerolineae bacterium
GAGGCTTTGACCAAGGCGCGCGCGGCGGCGAGATAGAAACAGGCGAGGACAGGGACCCGTCCAGACGAGCCGTCTTGTGGGGAGGATTTGGCATCCATGACAGAGGCAGTTAGCGGAAAGGTCATCCAGGTCATTGGTCCAGTGGTCGATATCGAGTTCCCCTCTGCGCATCTTCCCCAGATATACGACGCGGTGGAGATACCGAGGGACGGTGAGGGGAAGCTTGTGCTGGAGGTGCAGCAACATCTGGGAGGCGACTGGGTGCGCTGCCTGGCGATGGACTCGACGGATGGCCTTCAACGGGGCATGGAAGCTATCGCCACGGGAGCGCCGATCATGGTCCCGGTGGGAGAGGCTACGTTGGGGCGTCTCATCAACGTGCTGGGTGAACCCATCGACCGCCGGGGTCCCGTCGAGGCCGAGGAGAGGCGTGCCATTCACCAGTCGCCGCCATCCTTCGAGGAGCAGAGTACCAGCACCGAGGTCTTCGAGACTGGTCTCAAAATCATAGATCTGGTGGCGCCCTTCACCAAGGGAGGAAAGACCGGGGTCTTTGGAGGGGCCGGTGTCGGAAAGACGGTGGTGATCATGGAGCTGATCCACACCATCGCCACGCAGCACGGTGGCGTGTCGGTCTTCTGCGGCATCGGTGAGCGTTCGCGTGAGGGGAATGACCTCTGGTATGAGTTGCAGGAGTCTGGCGTGCTGGACAAAGTCGCCCTCATCTTTGGCCAGATGAACGAGCCGCCGGGGGTTCGGCTACGAGTGGGGCTGACTGGCCTGACCATCTGCGAGCACTTCCGCGACCAGGGCAGGGATGTCCTGTTGTTCATCGACAACATCTTCCGTTTCGTGATGTCCGGGTCAGAGGTCTCGGCCCTGATGGGGCGGATGCCGAGTGCCGTTGGCTATCAGCCCACGTTGGGCACGGAAATGGGCGAGTTGCAGGAACGCATCACCTCTACCAAGCGAGGCTCCATTACGTCCCTGCAGGCGGTTTTTGTGCCCGCTGATGACTATTCAGACCCCGCACCGGTGGCCACGTTTGCCCACCTGGATGCTACTATCGCGCTCGAGCGCTCTATCGCAGAGCAGGGGCTGTACCCGGCCGTAGATCCTCTGGCATCCACATCACGTATCCTGGACCCCAACATCGTTGGTGAGGAGCACTATCAGGTGGCGCGAGAGGTTCAGCGGACTCTCCAGCGGTACAAGGACCTCAGCGATGTCATCGCTATCCTGGGTGTCGAGGAGTTGAGCGAGGAGGACAAGCTGACCGTGTCCCGGGCGCGGAAGATACAACGTTTCCTGTCGCAGCCCATGTTCGTGGCGGAGGCCTTCACTGGACGAGAAGGTGCCTACGTACCGATCAAGGAAACCGTGCGTGGGTTCAGAGAGATACTGGAGGGCAAGCACGACGACCTGCCGGAGGGAGCCTTCTTCATGATAGGTGCCATAGAAGAGGCAGTGGAGAAGGCGAAGACGATGGTAGGCGCTCCGGGAGAAACGCCGACCGCGCGCCCTGAGGGAGAGGATGGGGCCGGATAGAGGAGCCGCGAATGACGAAGCTCCGCTTTGAGTTGGTGACGCCACAACGGATCGTCTATGCCGACGACGATGTTGACATGGTGATTGCGCCGGGGGCTGATGGCGAGTTGGGCATTCTTCCCAACCATGCGCCCCTCTTGGCAGCGCTGGGTATCGGGGAGCTCAGGGTTCGGAAGGGAGCGCAAGAGGAGTCCTTTGCCGTCCACGGCGGCTATCTGGAGGTGCTGGCCAACAAGGCCATCGTGATGGCCAGCGTTGCGGAACCAGTTGCTGAGATAGATGTGTCCAGGGCCGAGGAGGCCAGGGATCGCGCAGAGAGGCTCTATCACGAGCGACCCTCGGGTCTGGACATGGCTCGCCTGCAGGCAGCTCTCCAGCGCTCCAGGGTTCGTCTGAAAGTGGCTCGCCGTAAACGACGACGGCCCGGCATGGAGATGGAAGGCAACGGACGATAACGCTGAGACAGGGGTCTTCGTAAGGAGCATACATGTTCTCTAAGCAGATTGGGGTGGATCTTGGCACAGTAAATGTGCTCGTTTGGACCAAGGGTAAAGGCATTGTGCTCTTCGAGCCCTCCATCGTGGCTCTGTCCACTCATGACAACAGGATTGTGGCCCTGGGGCGAGAGGCCCAGGCCATGTTGGGCCGCACTCCAGACAGCATCGCGGTGCTAGCTCCTCTCAGGGACGGAGTCATTGCTGACTATGTGGTCACGGAGATGATGCTGCACTACTTCATATCAGGCATCGTGGGACGGGTCCGACTTTTCAAACCAGAGGTCATGATCAGCGTGCCCATCGGCGTGACCACAGTGGAGAAGCGCGCCGTGCACGATGCCGCCATCCAGGCAGGGGCCAAGGTGGCACATCTTATCCCCGGGCCCCTGGCCGCAGCCTTGGGCGCAGGGATGCCCATTGATACCCCATCGGGCAACTTTGTCGTCAACTTGGGCGGCGGTACCAGCGAAGCCGCTGTGATCGCCATGAATGACATCGTCGTTGGCGGGGCTGTTCGAGTAGGCGGCAACAAGATCAACGAGGCTATCGCCACGCATGTCAGAAGGAAATACAACCTGATGGTTGGCGACCGGACGGCTGAGGAGATTAAGCTCCAGATTGGCGCGGCGCTGCCTCTCGAAGAGGAGCTGACCATGGAGGTCCGCGGTAGAGATGTAGTGGCCGGGCTACCCAGGATTGTGACTCTCTCCTCCACTGAGGTCGCGGAGGCCATCACGGAGCCGCTGAGCACCATAGTGACCGCCGTCAGAGGTGTGCTGGAGAAGACCCCTCCTGAGCTGGCGGCCGACATCATAGACCGCGGAGTGGTGATGACCGGCGGTGGATCCCTGCTGCGCAGCTTTGACCGCTACCTCACGCAAGAACTGGGCGTTCCGTGCTACGTTGCCGATGAGGCGATCGCCTGTGTCGCCCTCGGCTGCGGCCGGGCGTTCGAGGAGTATGAGCTCTTGAAGCGGAGTCTCCCTGAGCTCTAGACTGCCCGCTAGACGCAGTTTGGTCAGAAAGAAGCGCGTGGCACCCCATGACCACGCGCTGTCTGCGCCGACACCGCTGGGGCTACGGGATCAGAGACAGGCCCTTCGGTCTTCCCGGGAACCGGTGCCCTCCTGGACGACGAGACTCTGGCCAACGAGGCGCAAAACATCGCTCCTGGGCTGCCTACGTCGTTTGTCGTTCGTTGTTCGTGATGTATATCGAGGAGAGGAGAGCTCGATGAGTGCGCCTATTGCCATTCGAGTCATGATCGTCGATGACCACCAGGGGTGGGGCTCATCGGCGATGGAGAAGACTGGCCACCTGGCCAATGGGCAAATCCCCCACATGGCTGATGACTCCCGCCGCTGCATCCCGTATACTGGAGTCGAAAGAAGGCCCCGGCAACTCAAACAGAGGCGGCCGGGATGCGCGTTTCTTTCTGAACTGAGCCTTTTACCCACGACAGGTATGTCATCTTGGGGCGTGTGATCGATTGGTGTCAAGGAGGGACTCTACTGTGAAAGAGAACCATATAAGTGTGTGGCGCGCTTTGTTCGGATGGATCGACCAACCGAAGAAGACTTTGCGCCACGTCGTTCAGGAGACGAGATGGTCCCTCTGGTTGGCTCCCGCGCTGGCCATCGTGCTCGCGCTGGTCATTGCCACACTGGTGTCCGCGCCCTCCGCTTCAGAGTTTGCGCGACAGCAGGCCGAGCAACAGATGGCCTCCCAGATGGGGCAGTTGTCAGGGGAGCAGGCCGAGCAGGTGGAGAGGAGCCTGGAGACTTTCACCTCGCCTCTGTTCATAGGTGCCACAGGCATCGCTCTGGGCACCCTGGGGTTGATCCTTACCTGGCTCTTCCGAGGCGCGTTGTTGTTCTTCATCGCCTACCTGCTCGGTACGGACACCAGATACGTGCAGATGGTGACCTTGGCCTTATGGTGTTGGTTGCCCTTCGCACTGCGAGACCTGGTGCAGGCCGCATACGTCCTCATCAACGGGCAACTCCCCGTCAATAGGGGGCTCTCGTTTCTGGTGGCAAGCAGCGACCAGGTCCAGAACGCGGGCAACCTGGCCTACGGCTTCCTGTCTCAGGTGGATCCGTTTCTGGCCTGGCACCTGATCCTGGTAGCCATCGGCTTGACGGTGACCACGCGTTCCACAACGTTGAAGACCTCTCTCGGCACTATCGGCTACTGGGCAGTCACCGCGCTGGTAGGTCTCGCGCCAAGTCTCCTGGGGACGCTCACTAGTTCCGCCTTCTAGGCTCGGCTGCGGAGAGGGACCGTCGAGGAGGCAATCCCTCGGCGGACAGAGTCTGTCCGCGCTGTCTGAGGGCAACGTCTCGGAAAAGGGATTTGACAACTAGGCGTCCATCTGGCATGGTAGTATAGGTGGAGCAATCCAGGCCATCTGACGTGGGCTTCGACGGGCACACAATGTGTCTCACGCGGTCCCCGGCGGTAGGCCGATCAC
>JBAVWD010000282.1:0-6254 GCA_049697655.1 Anaerolineae bacterium
CGATCAGGCCTCCGGGAACCAGTACTTGGGCCATGTCTGCCAGCGCAGCACCAAGGGCTTCCTGGCTGAGGAGGCTGGGCAGCGAGTTGCCCAGACAAAGCAGGGCGTCAAAGGGTACCTCCACCACCTCGCGTAGCTCGCCGAAGCTAGCCTCAACAAAGCCAACGGCTGCCGCAGCGGCCTCCGCGTTCTGACGCGCTCGGCGAACCATCCCTGCGCTGATGTCGGTCCCCACCACCTCATATCCTTGTTCGGCCAGGGCGATGGCATGATGGCCCGTGCCGCAGGCCACATCCAGAACCCTTCGCGCCCCGTGCTCGGAGAGCAGTCTGTGGAGGAACGGCATCTCTCGGGCCAGGCGCTGCTCCCAGTTCACGAAGCGGTCGTATTCGCCGCTGAGCGTGTCCCAGAGGTCGAGTCGGCTCACGACTCTTCCTCCGGCTCGGACTCGACGCGCTTCAGGCGCTGGTACTTCTCTGTGCCGACACACTGTTCGGCGAAAGAGCACCAATCGATACAGGACGGCCCCTGTTCGCGACTGACTCGAGTGGCGCAGTGGGGGCATCGAGTGGAGATCTCATCCGACCATATCTCTACCTCGGAGCCGCATCGCGGGCATTTGATGTCTTCGGGTCTGGCCTCTCGGATGTTGATTGCTCCCGGACAGCCTTCAAACAGTGACATCCTCTCCTCGCTCTCTAGCCGTGAATCAGTGCGGGCAGGCACCTGGTGCACACCCAGAGGCTCTGCCCCTGCTGACGGCACGGCAGCAAAGTGCGCTCCTGTTCTGAGTGGCCACATTGGAAGCAGGTCTGAACGATGTACCTGGGGGCTTGCCCATGCTGCCGCGCCTCCACCACAGCCTCGTTGAACGGGACAGCCACTCGTTGCTCTATGGTCAGTGCTCCCGTGGGACAGACGCCCAGGCAGAAACCGGCGCCGTCGCACAACTCCTCCTTCAGCACCCGGGCCTTCCCATCCACCAGCTCTATGGCTCCTTCCGCGCAGGGAATCACACACAGCCCACAGCCGGTGCACAGTTCCTCATCAATGCTTACGATCTGACGCGTGGCCATGGTAACCTCCGTCCCCTATGCTTGATCCGGAAGGATGATCTCGAACGTGCGAGAGATCGCCCCCACCGGACAGAGTTCCTCGCAATCACCACAGTACCGACAATCCTCGGGGTGCGAGAAAACTACATGCTGATCTTGCAGATCCAAGGCTTCCACTGGACACACGAGTACACAATCACCGCATCCAGTGCATAGCCCATCGTCGATCGCCGGTGTTCTCAAGTCTGCTCCAACCATCGTAGTCCCCCCATAGAAAACGGTCGGCCCTGTTGCACTATCATTGTACGGCAGAGCCGGCCGCCTGTCTGTGACAAAAGTCCCACCTTGGCATAGTGGCTAGATCATCGCTTCTCTTTCCAACCCCTCCCGATCCAGGATGACGATCCGATGCCGGTCCATTCGGATGAAGCCCGCATCTTCGAAGGTGCGCAGGGCTCGCCCCACCATCTCCCGAACGGTGCCAAGCTGGGAGGCCATCTCCTGCTGAGACGTGAGCCGTGAGGCTTCACCTCCGGTCTGCGCCTGAGACAGCAACAGTTTGGCCAGGCGGGCACTCACCGTGCGCAGCGACAGGTCCTCTACCAGGGAGAGGAGATGCCGGGAGCGCGCCGCCAGATTCTCGATGACAGCCGCCGCAAGGGCTGGAAATCTGCTCACGAGATCGCGCATGGACGCGCAGTCGATCACCCACAGCGTGGCGTCCAGTGCCGCCATGGCGCTGACTGGATTGGGACCCCCGTCGAACACGGCGACTTCGTTGAAGAACTCCCCTGGCCCCAGCAGCTTGACGACCTGTTCTCTGCCCTCCGCCGAGAGCTTGTACAGCTTTACGCGTCCCTCCTCGATGATGTGCAGCCCTGCACAGGGGTCTCCCTCGAGGAAGATCACCGCGCCCCTTCCGTAGTTTCGGCTGAAGGCTTTCGCGGCTGCTGCCTCCATGGCGGCCGTGTCTAGACGGGCAAAGTAGGGCACGGAGTGCATGAGCCCCAGGGCCCTGCCTTGTGGGTTGGCGCTCACAGGATTCGCTCCCGGTACGAAGGAGGCTAGGTCACGGTATCTCGCTCAGTCTTTGCTTGAGATAGACGATGCTGTCTACAGGTGTGGGATCAGTGCCGTTGAGGGCCGCCAGGTAGTAGCTAACGAAGTCCACGAAATGGATCGCCCACAGCATCTGGGACAGGCGAGTCTTCCCTGGGACCTGGATCGCCTCATGGGCGATGCCTCTCTGAGTGAGGATTTCCCCGGTCACCTCCATGCGAGCCTGATGGCGGGGGTGGTACAGGTCCGATGCCAGCATCAGTACGTACAGGTGTGGCGCCAGGCTGCTGGGGAACTCGTAACCCGCCACAGCGTTGTGATTCAACTCCGGCAGAACCTCCCAGAAGGCCCAGGCCTTGCTGTTCTCGTTCAACTGGCACTTCCAGCGCCGCGCTACCTCGGACAAGTGCCCTGCACCGTAGAACACGGGCAGCTTTCCCTCCAGGCGGCGAGCGAGTTGCTTGGCCGGGTTGTCGGCCTCCGGGACCTCCACCCCTATGCGTGGGTGCAGGCGCTCGAGGGATGTTGTCGCCTCTTCGAGTTGCCCCGACTTGCCAGCGATGTAGCCCAGTTCTTGCAAGACCACGAGGAGCGTCACGAAGGAGTAGCCGAGAGCGGCACGAGGCTGGGATTCATAGTCGAAAGTGATCAGAGGAAGGTTCCTTCTCCTGCAAGTCTCCGCCAACTGGCCACCGGTGGTGATGGCCGCGGCCATGGCGCCTCGCTCTAGCGCCTGCCCGAAGGCGGATATGGTCTCCTCGGTGTTGCCGGAATAGCTGGAAGCGATAACCAGCGTCTGATCGCCGACGAAGGCTGGCAGGTCATAGTCTCTGTTGACGAAGATCGGTACGGAGCATTCGTCCCGAACGAGAGCGCATACCAGGTCGCCGCCAATGGCTGAGCCGCCTATGCCCAGGATCACGATGGAGTCGGCCTGCCGGTAGTTCGCTGGCAGAGAACACCTCTCTGCCAGGGTCCTGGCTTCGCTGCACTGTTTGGGGAGCTCGGAGATACGGGTCCGCATGTCCTTGGGGTCCGTGCTCTTCAGGTATTCGATGTCGTCCAAATCAACGGTGGTCATTCGTCCTCCATGGATAGCCAGATACGGTACACCTCCGCCCTCGGGCGGCCGCCCATCTTGGCCACTTCCTTCACTGCCTCTGTTCCCGAGAAGCCCTCTCTCCTGAGTCGCCTGAGAGCATTCTCCACCTGGTCCGGCTCCCAACTCGCCTCCTCGGCCCCGTCAATGACCAGGGTCACTTCCCCTCGCGGTGGGCCACTCTGGAAGTGGTCGATGACCTGGCTGGTCGTCCCGCGGACCACTTCCTCGTGGAGCTTGGTCAGTTCCCTGGTGACCGCCAGCGACCGTTCCCCCAAGGTCTCCTTGATGTCCTCCAGAGCGTCCGGCAGGCGGTGGGGGGCCTCGAAGGCCACGATGGTGCGAGTCTCGCCAGCTAGAGCCGAGAGCAGACGGATTCGCTTTCCGCGCTTGCGTGGCAGGAAGCCCAAATACAGGAAGCTGTCGGTAGGTAGGCCGGAAACGACGAGAGCAGAAATGAGGGCCGAGGGGCCGGGGATCGGAACCACAGCGAATCCATTCTCCACGGCGGCCTTGATCAATTCGTACCCGGGGTCCGAGATGCCCGGCATGCCAGCCTTGGAGATCAAGGCCACGTCCTGGTGCTCCAGGGCTCGGAGAATGTACTCCAGCTTGGCCAACTTGTTATGCTCCCAATAGCTGGTGAGAGGGGTCTTGATGTCGTAGTGGGAGAGAAGCTTGTGAGCGGCCCTGGTGTCTTCGGCCGCCACGAGACCGACCTGGCCCAGAATGCGCAGGGCGCGCAGGGTGATGTCTTCCAGGTTTCCAATGGGCGTGCCGACCACATACAGCGTGCCCACCTGTCTTCGCCTCCGGCCAATAGCATATACAAGCGCTATGCTTTTGTCAAGGGATTGCGGGTCTCACCAGTGGTGTCAGGCGACGGTCTGCCGACTCAGTTGACGCAGCAGGCGGGGGGCAAGTGGCCGCGGATGGCTTGAAAAACGGGGAGCCATAGTGTAATATGTATCAAAGAGGAGTTTGTTCCTCGGAGGCATCGGTATGGAGCACAACGGGATGGGAGTATGGGAAGAGGCCAGCGAGCTGGTCGAGTATCCTCTGCTGGCTGTGCGTGATACAGTCGTCTTCCCCCATATGATGATACCTCTCTTCGTGGGCCGGGATCGCTCCTTGCGGGCTGTGGACGAAGCCCTGGACGGCGATCACTGCATCGTGATCGTAACCCAGAAAGAGGACGATATCCTAGACCCGACCCCAGAGGATCTTTACGACATAGGGACAGTAGCCTCCATCGCCCGGATGCTGCGCATGCCGGACGGCACCACCAGCGTCCTCGTGGAGGGATTGCAGCGGGCGCGGATAGTGGAATACACCCAGACCCAGAGCTTCTATCGGGCCAAGACCAGTCCGATCTTCGAGGAAGTAGAGGAGCAGCCCCTGACGGAAGCCCTGACGCGTGCGGCGCTGGCTCTGTTCGAGAAGTGCGTGCAGCTGAGCCATTCTCTTCCAGAGGACGCCTTCGTCACCGCCATGAACGCCGAGGACGCGGGCTGGCTGGCTGACGTCATCGCATCCCACCTCAGTCTGGATATCGAGGAACGGCAGGAGATACTGGAAACGCTCGATCCCGTCTTGCGTTTGCAGAAGCTGAGCGTGCTGCTGGCCAAAGAGCTGGACGTGCTGGAACTCGAGGATCAGATACAGTCACAGGTTCAGGAGGAAGTTGACAAGAGCCAGCGGGAGTTCGTCCTGCGGGAGCAGATGAAGATCATCCAGCAAGAACTGGGTGAAATGGATCCACTTGTGGCGGAGAAGAACGAGCTCCGGGACAAGATAGCTGCCACTGGGATGCCCGACGAGGTCAGGGAAAAGGCCGAGCAGGAGCTGTCCAGGATGGACATCATGCCGCCTATGTCCCCGGAGACGGGCGTGATTCGAACCTACCTTGATTGGCTGATCGATCTGCCCTGGGCAGAGAAAACCAAGGACACCTCCGACGTGTCGAAGGTGGCCAGGCTTCTGGACCGGGAGCACTATGGTCTGCCCAAAGCCAAGGAGCGCATCGTAGAGTACATGGCCGTTCGCAAACTCGCAGGCGAGAAAATGCGCAGCCCCATTCTGTGCTTCGTGGGCCCTCCTGGTACCGGAAAGACCTCCCTCGGCAGGTCCATCGCCAAGGCTCTGGGCAGGAACTTCGTTCGGGTGAGCCTGGGCGGGATACGCGATGAGGCGGAGATCAGAGGCCATCGCCGCACCTACATCGGAGCATTGCCTGGCCGCATCATACAAACCATGCGGCGTGCCAAGAGCATCAACCCCGTCTTCATGCTGGACGAGATAGACAAGGTTGGCACTGACTTTCGAGGAGACCCGGCGGCTGCCCTGCTGGAGGTCTTGGACCCGGAGCAGAACCACGCGTTCTCTGACCACTATCTGGACGTGGACTACGATCTGTCCAAGGTGATGTTCATCACTACGGCGAATTTTCTGGACCCGGTTCCCCCGGCTCTGGAAGACCGGATGGAGGTTATAGAGTTCCCAGGCTATATCGAAGAAGAGAAGACGGAGATCGCCAAGCGCTTCCTCATACCTCGTCAGAGAGAGGAACACGGCCTCAAGGGGCTGAGGTTCTCTGATCAGACTCTGCGCAAGATGATTCGCGAGTACTCGTACGAGGCTGGGGTGCGCAACCTGGAGCGGGCCATCGCCACTATCTGCCGCAAGGTGGCAAGGACCAGGGCCGAAGGCAGACGAGCACCTCACCTTATTACTCCGCGGTCGCTCACCAAGTATCTTGGTCCCCCGCAATACACCTATGGGATCATGGAGGAGAGTGATGAGGTAGGCCTGGCGACAGGGATAGCATGGACCGCCGCGGGAGGTGACACGATAACCGTGGAGGTCACACTGATGGAGGGCAAGGGAAACCTCATCCTCACCGGCCAGTTAGGCGATGTGATGCAGGAGTCTGCCCAGGCCGCCCTCAGCTACACGCGTTCCCATGCGACAACTCTGGGCATCAAGAAGAGCCGGTTCGACAAGATGGACATCCACATCCACGTCCCCGAAGGTGCCATCCC